>CAZEYH010000063.1:0-8563 GCA_964515895.1 uncultured Clostridiaceae bacterium
TCAGACACAGGATGGTGCAACTACCGATAAATCAACAGAAAAACCTAATGTGCGTGCCTGGATTAAAAAATCATTTAGTGCAGAAGCTGATAATGCACTGATTGAACGCCTTGAAGAGTATGGTAAAAAGACCGGAACATGTAATGTCACTGTAGAAATGATTCCAAACGCCAATTTTGGTGAAAAATACAGTGTGGCAGTTGAATCCGGTGAAGTCCCGGATGTAGCATATATGACCCTTTATCTACTCAGACAGTATTATGATGCCAATCTTTTATTGGATACTGAAGATCTTTTATCTGAAATAGAGTCTAGTGGACATAAGCTTTCTACTCAAGCAAAAGCAGCAGCAACTTTTGATGGTAAAGCATATGCAATTCCATATTATCTTAGCAGTACTGCAGTTCTTTACAGAAAAGATTACCTGAAGGCAGCAGGTTGGGACAGAGCTCCTGAAACATGGGAGGAACTTAGACAGTGTGCCAAAGATGTAACCGAAAAGGTTCCTAATGTTTATGGTATTGGTTTTACCTATGGTAAATGTCCGGATACTGAAAACGCCAGCAGAAGTGCTCTATTATCAATGGGTGGACACATATTTAACGAAGATGGTAATGTTTCAATAACTGCACCGGAAACCCTTGAAGCGCTACAGTGGATTTGCGATCTATATCTGGTTGATAAATCGGTTCCACCTACAGCTGTCAGCTGGGATGATGCAGGTAATAACAAGGCATTCCTTAGTGGTCAGGTAGCAATGATTATGAATGCAGCTTCACTTACCATGGAACTCCAAAAACCTGAAAATGCTGAGTTAGCTGAAAATGTTGGTGTAGCTAATATGCCTTCAGGTCCGGCCGGTACAAAGGTTTGTTCCGGTCCTCAGTGCCTGTCACTGTTTAAAATGGCTAAAAATATAGATCTGGCAAAAGAAATAATAAAATATAATATGGACTATGATTGGTACAAAAGCTGGGTTGAAGAAATGCGCTATGGTGTTCAACCTGCATATGAAGACATTAGATTTGATGATCCATACATACTTCCATATATTCATGCTAATGACAATCTTGCATGGCAGGGGTATCCTGGACCCTATACCGGACTTGCTGCAAAAACCTGGTCTGCTTTTGAACTCTCTAATTTCTTCCAGAGTGTCCTGGTAGATAAAGTATCTGTAAAGGAAGCAGCAGAAGAAACACAAAAACGTATTGAACAGTTAAAGTAGTTCTAAAATAATAAAAATCACAGCAGCTAATGGCAATAGTTAATCACAACAGAAAAATAACAGTAGCAGTTTAAGTAATCTGACGAATCGGAAGTCTGCGTCAGAACAGCGGACTTCCGATTTCTACAAGCGGGGGGAGGATTGCATAATGAGTACAAAAACACGATATAATACACTTCAAAATAAATGGTCATCAAAAAACCTGCCATACCTGCTAGTATTTCCTGTAGTACTTTATATTCTTTGCGTTATGGTATTCCCGTTTTTATGGGCAGTTTATGTGAGCTTCACAGATAAGGTAATTGGTGTTAAAGGGAATTTTGTGGGACTGAAAAATTACATAGATTTACTAACAGACAAGATATTTCTAAAAAGTATTGTAAACACCTTTATTTTTACATGCGGTTCCGTATTTCTAAAAGTAGTTTTCGGTATAGCTATGGCCCTTGCACTTAATGAAAGGATTAAAGGCAGAAATGCTTTCAGAGCAATATTTTTACTACCGTGGACAATCCCAACCGTCGTTGTAGTACTTATATGGCAATGGATGTTCTCGGATGTAGGCGGTGTATTAAATGCAATCTTACAGGGAATTGGATTTCAGAATCCGGTTCTATGGTTATCGGAACCTAAAACCTCCATGTTCTCTGTTATTCTGGTAAACACATGGAAGGGTACACCTTTTATCGCTATTTCCGTTCTTTCAGGTTTACAAGGCATATCACCGATATACTATGAAGCGGCAAAAGTTGATGGTACCAACGCTATACAACGGTTTATCCATATTACCATACCACAGCTAAAGGACGTAATTTCACTTGCAACACTAATGACAACTATATGGACAATGAACAATTTTGAGGTTATATGGTTGCTGACAAGAGGAGGACCGTCTAACGCTACCAATGTGGTTGCAATATACAGTTTTATTACAGCATTTAAGAGCTCCTTTCTTTCTAAAGGAATTGCCTCTTCGGTACTATCTCTACCACTTATGATTGTGTTAATCAATAAAATAACCAGAAAACTACTAGAGGAATAGGAGGATCAAAATGATTACAGGTAAAAAATCTGACAAACTAAAAAAATTATTTCTTTATTTAAGCATAGTAATATTTCTTGTTGTAACCCTGTTCCCGATTTATTGGATGATTAACACTTCGCTCAAAACCACAAAAGAAATATATTTACTGAAACCAACATTTTTCCCGAAGAAAATTTCCTTTGAAGGTTATAAAAACTTGTTCTTTGAAACTAGATTCCTCGTGCATATGAAGAACAGTCTGACTGTTTCATTACTTACAACCTTTGTGGCAGTCTTCTTTAGCATGCTGGCTGCCTATGCGATTGCACGATTTCAATTTAGAGGGAAAAAACTGATTTCAAGATGCATTATTTATTCATATCTGATGCCCAGGTCAGTGATGTATATACCTCTGTATCTGCTGGTTGTATTTGTTGGACTGAGTAACTCGAGGTTTGCGCTATATCTAATATATCCTACTTTTGTAGTTCCGTATGCAACATGGATGCTTATTTCCTATTTTAAAAGCATATCTGTAGAAATTGAGGAATCAGCACTGATAGAAGGCTGTAGCAGAATGCAGACATTTTTTAAGATTGTGTTTCCCTTATCAATGCCCGGCATTGCATCTACAGCAATTTTCTCCTTTACCTTCTGCTGGAACGAATTCCTTTATGCATTTGTCATCATAACTAACGACTTGCAAAAGACAATAACAGTAGGACTGGCTGATTTGATTGTAGATGACTTATATGCATGGGGACCACTGATGGGAGGTGCGGTGATTTCAACACTGCCGGTAGTAATTTTATATATGTTTGCATCCAAGTATCTGGTTACAGGAATTTCACTGGGCGGTATAAAGGGATAAATGATAGGAGGAGAATAAATGAAACATGTGATGATGAACCTTGGAATGGAATCTAAATACGATTTTTTTGAGTCAAAACTGAAAGAGAAAAACTATAATGTTATTCGCACTTCGGCACATACTCCACAGGAGATTATAAAAGCAGGGCATGGCTGTGAAATAGCTGTTGCCGGGGCAGAAGACCAATGGACTAAAGAAACATTTGAAGGACTTAAAGACTCTTTGAGATTAATTGTCCGTTTTGGAGTTGGACTGGATAATATAGATATCGACGCTGCATCTGAATATGGAGTACAGGTAGCTAATTCTGCAGGTGCAAATAAGGAGTCAGTGGCAGAGCTTGCAGTTGCTCTTATGCTCTCCTGTACCAGAAGAATTGTATGGCTAGAAAATAAGCTAAAATCCGGGTCATGGACAGGCTTGCCGCGCTCTCGGCAGTTTACCGGAAAAACAGTAGGTTTAGTTGGATTTGGTGCAATTGCAAAGTGTGTTGCCCGAATGGTTAGAGGTTTTAACTGTAAAATCCTTGCATATGACATATTTCAGGATACAGCTTCAGCAAAAGAACTGGGTGTGGTGTTCTGCACACTGGACCAGCTGCTGGCTAAGTCAGATTTTGTAAGTTTACACATACCTCTCAATCCACAAACATACCGGTTAGCATCAGCCAATTTTTTTAAAAAAATGAAAAGTACCGCTATTCTAATTAACACAAGCCGTGGTGGTGTGGTGAATGAAGATGATCTTTATGAAGCACTGAGATCCGGTGAAATCAAAGCAGCAGGGTTAGATGTGTTTGATAAAGAGCCTCCGGACCCTGACAACAAATTGTTTATACTTGAAAACATAATTGTTACACCACATGTGGCATCTGCCACCGAAGAGGCGGCAGGTAACATAGCCGATATGTGTCTGCAAAATATAGAGACTTATATTAGTAGCGGTATTCCCAAAATATGTGTAAACAGCAAAAGTCTGTAGTTTATGTAGCGAAATAATTATTTTAATGATAGATTATATTTTCAAAATTGTATATAATTAACGAAAGGATGGATTATTATGAACAAACCAATTATTGGCGGAGTACTACCTGCATTTATTACTCCATTCTCTGAGAATGGTAAGATTATTGACAGTGCAGCAAGAGAATTAATAGATTATCACCTTGAGAGCGGACTGGATGCTTTTTATGTAGGAGGAAGCACCGGTGAGGCAATGATTATGACCCCCGAGCAGAGAATGCATATTGCTGAGGTTGTAGTAAGCTATGTAGCCGACAGAGTCCCGGTTATTATCCATGTGGGTGCTGCAGATACAGAAACTGCTGTCAAACTGGCAAAACATGCGGAAAAGATTGGCGCAGACGGCATTTCCTCAGTACCTCCTTACTACTATAAGATGAGTAAGGAATATATAAAAGAATTTTATAAGACTATAGCATCTTCCATAAAGCTTCCTTTTTTAATATATAATATTCCAATACTTACCGGTGTCTCAATCAATAGTGAGTTTATGATTGAGATGATGGAAGTGGAAAATATTATAGGCTTGAAATATACTGATACAAACCTTGAGGAATTTCGCAAGATCAAGGCATATGAAAACGGAAAGATAAAAGCATTTATGGGATATGATGCAATGCTTCTAAGTGCATTGGTGATGGGTGCTGATGGTGGCATAGGTAGTTTTTACAATATCATGCCTCGTGCTTTTGCAGGTGTATACGACAATTATAAAGCAGGGAATTTCGAAGAAGCTAGGGAGATTCAGTGGCAAATAGACCGTTATATTGCTATTGTAAAAAAATATATTTGTCCGGCAAATCAACCTGCAATTAAAAGTATCCTTAAGGAAATGGGTATAAATTGCGGAACCACAAAGCCGCCAATCTTGCCGTTAAAAGATACTGTTGTAAGAGATATGCTTGATGATTTACGAAGCAATGGGTTTTTTGAATTCGTCAAGTAAATCTAATCATTAATAAAGTGAAGGTGATACAATGGAACTTTCAAGAATCAGAGAATTGATTGGGTTTTATGAAAATGAGCTGACTAATAATATCTTGTTCTTTTGGCTTCCCCGTTGTGTTGACAGGGTAAACGGAGGCTATTTTAACTGTTTTGACAATGAAGGTAGACAGCTGATAAGTAGGGATAAATATACCTGGTCCCAGGGACGTTTTGTCTGGATATTTTCAAAGCTAGCAACAATGGACTGTGGTACTTTTACCAAAGCACAAAGAGAGAATTTCCTGAATCTAGCCAAGGGTGGGCGAGATTTCCTTGAAAAGTATAGTCTTATGGGAGAGGACGATTGGCGCTGTGTATTTTTAATGGATGAAACCGGTAAACCTAAATATGTGGACGGATATAATAGGCCGGATATGAGCATTTATGCCGATTGTTTTGTTATAGCTGCTTTTGCCAAATATGCGGATGCGGCTGATGATAAGGATTCCTATGTATTCAGCAAAAAGCTTTATGAATCTGCTGTTTACAGAGTGAGAACAGATGAGTTCACTACACTACCCTATCCACTTTCCCCCAAGTACAGAGCCCATGGGATACCAATGATTTTTTCAAATATAACCCGTGAAGTTTATTGTGCTGCAGAAAAATTCGATAACGAATACTGCCCGGAATTAAGAAAAAATTTGGAAAACTTTACAGAAGATATTTTAACCAACTTTGTAGATGAAAATAATGTGCTCCACGAAATTATTACATCTGACAATCAGTTTCTTGATAACCTTTTGGGGCAGCATGCCAATCCCGGACACACCATTGAGGATATGTGGTTCATGATAGATGCTGCAGATATTTTAGGTAAGCCCCATTATATTCCAAGAGTTTCTGCTATCACCAAAAAAGCTTTTGAAATTGGCTGGGACAGAGAATATGGCGGGCTGATGCATTTTTGCGGTATAAATGGTGGTGAACCGGTGGGTGATTGTCAGGGTGTGGAAGATGAACCTATGCTCAAACAGCTTATTAATGGCTGGGGCGACAAGCTCTGGTGGCCTCATTCCGAAGCTCTTTATACATCTCTATTATGTTATCAGAGAACCGGTGACCATGAATTTCTTGATATGTATAAAAAGGTATTTGATTATACCTATGAAAAGTTTCCAAATCCGGATAGGGAAATCAGAGAATGGAGGCAAATTCTCATTAGAGACGGCAGACCTCAGAACAAGGTAGTTGCTTTGCCGGTTAAGGATCCTTATCACATAACACGTAATTATATACTTATTATTGAACTGCTTTATGAAATGGCAAACAATATTAAACATAAAACACGGAGGTTTAACTATGCAGATTAGTATTCCATATGGAAATAGTGCTAATGCAGTATTTGAAATTCCTGACCAAAATTACTATGGCATGTTGGAACCTTTACCTGTTACACCTGTTGATGATCCTGTTTTGGAAATTGAAAAGGCTATAGATAATCCTATAGGATGTCCCTCTTTAAAGGATATTGTAAAATATGACCGTCGGGTGAATATCATTTGTGACGATATTTCACGTCCTACACCAGTACACCTTATCCTACCGGTACTAATAAGAAAACTGAATGAAATAGGTGTTAGCGATAGAAATATTAAAGTAGTTATGGCACTTGGCAGTCATCGATATATGACAAAGGATGAAATGAGACAGCGTGTAGGTGATGACATTTATCAAAAGTATAGAGTGGTCAATTCAGAATTTAAAAAGAAAGAGAATTTAATCTACTTAGGTACAACACAAGACGGTGTAGAAATCCATGTTTCCAAAGAGGCAATGGACTGTGATATTCGTATAGGTATAGGTAATATTGTACCTCATCCTGTAATGGGTTGGTCCGGTGGCGGGAAAATCCTTTTTCCCGGTGTTACCGGTGAAAAGACAGTTTCCCAGTTCCATATGCAAGGTGGTATGTCCAATGAGAACTTGTACGGAAGAGAAGAATGTCCGATTCGATTAAATATGGAAAATTGGGTAGATACTGTAGGGCTTCACTTTATAATCAATACTGTGCTAACATCAAAGATGGATATATACAAGGTGGTTGCAGGGCATTATGTAAAAGCACAGCGTGAAGGTGTAAAACATGCAAAAATTGCATTAGGTTGCAAAATGAAAGCAAAAGCAGATATTGTCATTGTCAGTTCTTTTCCGGCAGATATTGATTTCTGGCAGTCCGGTAAAGGTATGTTTTCAGCAGAACATGCCGTTAAAGATCATAATAGTACCATTATTCTAGTCTCTCCAAATTACGAGGGTATAGGGCCCCATTCTGAATATCCCAAATTCTTTGGGATGGATAATGCAGAAGAATTACTTTTACGTATGTACAAGGGAGAACAAGTTGAGGGAGATCCTCTTGCCTTATCTGTAGGTACCTCAATGTCAAAGCTGCGCAGGAGGGTTAATCTTGTTATGGTAACCGACGGAGTTACTAAGGAGGAAGCCGACATATGTAAAATAAAGCATTATCCTTTATGCCGCCTCCAACAGGCTGTTAATGAAGCCATTGCTAAATATAAAAAACCACTGGTAGCAGCGGCAAGTCATGGTGGGGAACTCTTTATCTACGAATAAATTCAAAAAGTGAATTACATCTCAATTTCAATGACGGTGTAATTCACTTGTCCTATAAAAGTGTAAACCTAAAATATCCCAAAAAACGAGATTTTACTCAAAAAATAAAGAAATATAAAGATAATATTGAAATTTTATACATAAATATCTGGAGTTTGCTGTATAAATGTTGACATAAAAAGACAAATTGTTTATAATGTATTCAAGCTCATAAACCTTGCTAAAAACAAAAGGCATTTTTATGAGCAGGGGCGGACATTCTATAACAAGAATGACTCGCATAGCAAAGTATAACGTCCTGTGAACCTTGATCATCGTCTCGTGCGTGTCAAATGTTCCTTGACTACATATAAAACATTTATATAGTGTTGAGTAGACTTATAAATACAAGGGAAACTTAACACGAAATGGCGAAGCTATGCGACAAATGAAAGATAGAATGAAAAAACAATTATAAAATCAACAAAAACTATGGGGGAGGAAGCCCTTACATAGCTAAAGGAGACATACCTTGATGATAATACTACAAGGCTATGTCTCCTTTTTAGGCTTTGGAGATTATTCTGTAATTGGAAAGGATTATCTAGAAACTGGTTTTGCACCTTATGCAGTTGCCATTCATATAGTATATTTTGCTAATGATAAAAGTTTGCGTGTTCATCATTTTGTTTCGGACTCTAATGAAGACATAAAGAACCCGGCAAAGAAATTCTACCAGGCGGTTAAAAAGTTAGCAAAATGGTGTGATAAAAATGATACTATGCAAACAATGGGCCTGAAAGTGTTTTTAGGCCACTATAAAAATCAGACTTATCCCGGTTTAGGAAGTGTAAAAAAACTATCGTTAATGCATC
>CAZEYH010000063.1:8577-9952 GCA_964515895.1 uncultured Clostridiaceae bacterium
TTTAAAAGAGGTTGAGTGATATGAATTGTTGTGAGAAGTGCTTTAGGGACCTTGAAATAAAGGCAATTATTATAGGAGAAAATACAAAAGGTGTTTGTAATTTTTGTAGTAGTAAAAATGTATTCGTAACCAATATTATCAAAAATGAGTACCTACAGGATAACTTTGAAGAATTACTTAATGTATATACCCATGTTTGCGACATTGGTGAAGATTATCCTCGCGAAAGGTCAGAACTGTTAAAAAATATTCTTTGCTCTAAATGGAATGTCTTTAGCCTTAAGCCAGATAATATTTACAGATTTTTAGTTTCATTGCTCCCCGAAAAATATACAGAACAATCCAAACTTTTTGATTAACCAATAGGAATTGCAGGATGCATAGAAAACGACTATTTAAATGAATATTCGGTCCTCGGTATTTATCAATGGGAGGATTTTATTGAAGAGATAAAATGGAAAAATCGATTTCATACTAATATCATAAATAAAGAAATCTTGAAAACAATTTTAAAAGCTGCTTATAAGAAATACAAAGCTGGAAAAGAGTTCTATCGAGCAAGAATTTGGGATAAAGGCAAAGGATTTGATAAATCAGAAATGGGTGCACCTCCTGCAGAAGAAGCAACAGCTGGACATGCTAATACAGATGGAATTAGTTTTTTGTACTTAGCTGATTCAGTGGATACAACCTTACATGAAATCCGAGCTGATGTTTATGACTCTGCAACAGTAGCTAAATTCAGATCAAATAAAGATATAAAAGTAGTAAATTTAGCAGCAATTGATAAAATAAGTCCTTTTTAAGAAATTGACTGTAGCCTACTTGCTATAAATTTACCGCATCTTAAAAAAAATGGATATGAAATTTCAAAACCTCAAAGACGTCATGGTAGTCCATTAGATTACCTACCAACGCAATATATTAGCGATTATATAAAAAGTGAAAAATTTGATGGAATAGAATATAAAAGTACGATGTGTAGCAATGGCGTCAATTATGCAATTTTTGATGAAAAATTATTTGATTGTATAGGTATTAAAGTTTATGATATTGAATCACTATCGTATAAATACAACCCTATAGATTAGCAACATAAGGTCTTGTCAGTGTAAGGCATAGGTATCTGTCACTTTAGTTATTTTATTCTACAATTTTGGGACAGGTCAAGGAAAATCAGTAGTTCAATTATAAAATCATTTGAAGAAGTAAACGGAATTATGATTCCTTATTAATTTGTAGACCGCAGACTTGGAGATATTGCAGAGTATTGCTCAGGTGCAAGTAGGATATAGATGTAGCTAGTTTGGAAGGTAAAACAAGGCGTAAAAGAAATGGTCTGAGATGTTTTAATTTTGAGAAAAACTAAATATAA
>CAZEYH010000064.1:0-4536 GCA_964515895.1 uncultured Clostridiaceae bacterium
TGGGGGAGTAAATTTATGGTACCTGAAATATTAATACCGGTGTCAATAATTGGAGGTTTAGGTCTGCTTTTTGGTGTAGGTTTAACTTTTGCTTCAAAAAAATTCGAAGTAGAAGTGGATGAACGTGTTTCACGGGTTAGAGAGATACTGCCCGGTGCAAACTGTGCGGCATGTGGGCAGACCGGATGTGATGCTTTTGCAGAAGCTGTTGTAGAGGGGAAGGCTGAAGTAACAGGATGTCCTGTTGGTGGAGCGGAGGTTTCAAAAAGTATTTGTGAGATACTTGGAATAGAGGCAGAAGCAATAGAGAATAAAATAGCAAGAGTAAAATGTAATGGAACTTATGAAAACTGTAAAAGCAAATATGATTACTACGGATTAGAGGACTGCAATGCTGCAGCAGCTCTATATGGCGGCCCATCATCTTGTTTATATGGATGCATAGGTCTGGGTACTTGTGCGAAAGCATGCCCCTTTGATGCTATAGTTATTGAAGATGGCCTTGCAAAAATATTGGAATGGAAATGTACGGGTTGTGGTATATGTGTAAAATCCTGCCCGAAAAATATTATCGAACTAATACCAAGCCATGCAAGGCATATTGTCAAATGTAGTAGTTTAGATCGAGGTAACATTGTCAGACAGGTTTGCAGTGTAGGTTGCATTGGATGTACCAGATGTGTTAAGGCTTGCCCTTCAGGTGCTATTAAAATGAACGGAGCACTGGCTCAAATCGACTCGGAATTGTGTACAAATTGCGGTGAATGTGTAAAAGTATGCCCCACCGGAGCAATAAAATGTTTTGATACAGTTATTGAGTATCCCTGTGCTGAGGAGAAAGTGAATAATTAGAATGAAAACACATATGTAATTTTGTTAGTAATGCTTTGAGTTTTCGAGGTGTAATTCTATGCAAAGAATTGTTTTGGGTCGGAAAAACTCGATTTTTCATAGACTTATAATAGTATTTTTATTGGTTATGATCCCTATATATATATTGGCTGTAAACATTTACTACTGGGGCATCAATACAATAAAAAATGAGATTTTAGACTCATTAAAGGCTCAAAATACATTCTATTTGAATAATCTTGAAAGTGAAATCGAGAGAATAAAGAAAATGCAATACGATTGTATAAACGATGATGATTTGAACAATCTTGCGTATGCATCCCAGTTAATGGATGATATAGAAATGACCTATGCAATAAAAAGACTGCAAAAGCGTCTTACAGTTATCAATGACAGCAGTATATACATTAAAGGTGTGTGTGCGTACATACCCGCAATAAGTATGACGATTTATTCTGATGGGAACCCATCTGGAAGCATAAATGATATTCCTAAAGCTGAGTTTGATATGTTAAAGGTATTGCCGAATAATTCCGAAGCTCAGATAATATACTGGCAAAATCGGCTTTTTATGAGCTCAGTAAATCCAACCATAACCTCGAGTGGTTTACGTAGTATTCCATTTATTATAGGAATTGAACTAAATAAAAGGGAATTTTCAAATGTATTGATGAAATCGGATATATATACTGGAAGCGGAGCTTTACTAATTAATAATACAAATAATGATGTTATTTCAAAAACATCGAACAATATAGCATCAGACAATGTACAGTCTTTTCTTAGTAATATACTTAAAATACACAGTAATGGTACGGATAGGATAAAAATAGGAAACAAACATTACCTGGTTGTATTTACTACTTCCAAATACTTGAATATGTCTTTAATAAAATATGTACTGGAAGGGGATGTCTTTAAAAAACTTGAAAAATATCGCCTGATGTTTATTTTTCTTTCTTTAGCCGCAGTTATTATATGTGGATTTTATGCAATTGCGACATATGGTTTCATACACAAACCGCTGATAAGGCTGGTAAGATCTTTTAAACAGATAGAGAATGGAGATCTCAATGTAAAAATCGGGCACAACCGCAATGATGAATTTGGGTATTTATATAATGGGTTTAATAAAATGGTAGAAAACTTGCAAACATTGATTAACCAGGTATATGAGCAGAACATTCTAATGCAGAAAGCAGAATTGAAGCAACTTCAGTCACAGATAAACCCACACTTTTTGTATAATAGCTTTTATATTTTGCAAAGGATGATAGTCTTGGAGGACAATGCAAACGCAGTCAAGTTTGCTAAACAATTGGGGAACTATTTTAAGTTTATAACCAGAAGCTCAGCAGATGAGGTGCCTCTTGAAAAAGAGGTTGAACATGCAAGAATATATGCTAATATACAAGGTATGAGATTTGCTAGAAGGTTATCAGTTGAATTTGAGGATTTGCCGGAGAACATGATGAATGTTATAGTTCCTCGTTTAATATTGCAGCCAATTATTGAAAATGCTTTTGAACATGGATTAAAGTCGAAAGAAAAAGACGGTTTGCTATTGGTACGTTTTAAATATACAGAAAATATTTTTCAAATATCAATTGAAGACAACGGAAATGAAATGTGTGATAAAAAGATCCAGCAGATAACAGATAGATTAGAAGCTGGTGATAGCGGGGAAGAAATTACAGGCATTATTAATATTCATAAAAGAATACGTCTCAAATTTGGCAAAAACAGCGGATTATCTGTTGCACGTAGTGAAATTGGAGGATTGAAAGTAATTATTCACATTGAGCTTCAAGGAAAGGAGGAGATAGATAATGTATCGCTTGCTAATTGTTGATGATGAATACCAGATAGTGGATTGGCTTTATGAACTGTTCAGAGGAATACCTTACCTTGATCTGGACATATGTAAGGCTTATTCAGGTTCAGAAGCACTGGAGTGGCTAAACAGGACAAAAATTGATATTGTAATAACAGACATATGCATGCCGGGAATTGACGGGTTGGAGTTGGCAGACCGAATATATAAAAATTGGCCATTTTGTAAACTGATATTTCTTACGGGTTATGATGAATTTGATTTTATTTACGAAGCCGTGAAATATGATGGTGTAAGTTACCTTCTTAAAAATGAGGATGATGAGGAACTTATAAAAGCTGTCGAAAAAGCTATTAGGGATATTGATAAAAGCTATGTAGACAAGGAACTGATAGATAAAGCAAGACAGCAGATGTACATGGCGATTCCTGTTATGCAGAAGGAATATATGCAAGATTTACTGATAGAATCAATATTTGAACCTGAAATAACCCAAGAGAGGTTTACGGAACTTGCATTGCCTATGAGTGTTGAAAAACCGGTATTAATAATACTGGGAAGTATGGACAACTTTCTGGAAAAAATAAGGACCCCTTCAAAATTAACCGAATGTATGTATGTTGTAAGGCTCTTATGGAACCAATGTTTTTCTGACTTTAAAAATAAGTTTTTTGTTGAATACAACAAAAGCAGTTTTATTCTCTTGATTCAACAGGAAAGTAAGCAGGAAGATTCTTCTGATTCTAGTAATAATACTGTACGAGATGAGAATTTGCTTGTTTTGGCTAAAGGGAGACTTGAAACTATACAGTCTGTTTATAGAGAATCATTGGGACTTACACTTTCATTTATTATTGGATGTGATTTTATATCATGGGATCATGCGGCTGAAAAAGTCTCATATTTAAAGCAGCTATTGGATAATTGTGCCGGTATGGGAAAGGAAATACTCATTACTGAAAACAATTTTCCTGAAAGCATAAGGGGAAAAATTAGTATATATGATGATTCTATAGAACAGTCTATTTCCCAGTTAAAAAAAATTGATGCTCTTAACATTTATCTTGAAAATGGTAGGAAAAATGAATTTTTTAGGCTTTTGGATAGCATATTAGGGTGCCTTGCAGGTATAAAAAGCAAAAACTATAGTCCTGCATTGGAGATATATTTCTCGATATCGACTTTCCTACTCTCTTATATAAATAAGAAGATGCTTACTGAGAAGGTAGCATTCAGGATAGGTCTTCATAAACTTACACTTATACAGGAACATGCTAATTGGGAAGATGAAGTTCAGTATATTTATCAACTGTGTGAAATATTATTTGATATTCAAGAGAATGAGCAGAATAAAATAGAGGCTGATTCAATATATGCGGTTCGGGAATATATTGATGAACACCTGAATGAAGATCTTTCACTTGCAGAGCTTTCAGAAATGGTATACTTTAATTCATCCTACTTTTCAAGGAAGTTCAAACAGGAGACAGGAAAGAATCTGTCTGAATATATTAATGATGCAAGGATTGTGAAGGCAAAGAATCTATTAGAGGAGACAAACATGAAAATCCAAGACATTGCTATAAATGTCGGCTATAAATCATCAACATATTTTAGTTATTGCTTCAAAAAGGCAACTGGTGTGTCACCTACAGATTATCGAAAAATGTTAAACAAGTAAAAAAATCTTATGTAAGTAAAAATATTATGATATACATAACAAAGATGCTGCTTTATAATAAATTATAGGGGCCTCTGTAAAATAATAAAGAGTTAGGAGGAGTTAAATGCAAAATTCTAAATTTATAAAGCCAGCAACAATTTTTATTTTACTGGTTATGCTTTTATCA
>CAZEYH010000064.1:4636-9915 GCA_964515895.1 uncultured Clostridiaceae bacterium
AATAAGCTGAATGTAAGTATAGCATCGGGAGATATTCCTGATTTCTTTGCGTGTGACCCGGCAACATATGTCAAACTGTCGCAAAATGATCAACTTGCCGATTTATCTGAAGCATACGATAAATATGCAACACCAGAGCTAAAAGTTACTATGGATGATTTTCCTGAAGGATTTAATTCAGGAAAACAGAATGGAAAACTAGTAGCGTTGTCACAACAGGGATTTGGTATTATATCATTGCCACCGGTGGTATGGATTAGGAACGATTGGATGAATAAATTCGGTTTTTCTGCTCCAGAGACATTTGATGATATCACAAAAATGGCGGAAACTTTCGTAGCAAATAAGCCTGATGGACAGAAGGACACTTATGGAATAGCTATCCAAAAAGATTTAATGGGAGCTCTTTCATCTATAGATGGAATTGCCAATGCATTTCATGCATATCCTACTATATGGATCAAGAATGAGTCCGGAGAGATTGTTTACGGATCTATCCAACCTGAAATGAAAAATGCTTTAAAAGCTATGCAGGATTGGTATAAGAAAGGTCTTATCAGCAAAGAATTTGGCGTGAAAGATACAAGTAAGGTTAATGAAGACTTAGTAAGCGGAAAAGTAGGAATTGAATTTGGAGCAAATTGGAATTCTATATGGCCTCTCAATGATCTTGTAAAGAAAAATGAAAATGCAATTTTCAAGCCCTATGCAATACCTTCTTCTGATGACAAACCTACACTACTTCAAGCTGCATGGCCAGTAAACACTTATTATGTGGTTAATAAAAAGTGTGAATATCCTGAAGCCATTATCAAGCTGGCTAATTTATTTAATAAGAAGATGTATCATGGGACTGAAGAAGACTATGCAAAATTTATTAGAACTCCATCAGGTAGCGAAAATTTTAATTTTGCACCTGTGATTACTTTCAACCCCATGTCTGATTATAATAAGCATGTTGAAATAGCGTCGGCTTTGAAAGAACGAGATTCATCTAAAGTATCCATATCCTTCAGGGGATCATATAATAATGCTATAGGTTGGGTTGAAAACAAAGATGTGAATTCTTATGGCTCATATTACCAATTGTCAGCGGAAGGCGCTTATAGCGTTTTGAAAAAATTTGTTGATGAAGATCGTATTTTGCTTACAGAGCTTAGGGGCGCAGTTACTCCTACTATGGCACAAAAAAATGCAACTCTTGCTAAACTTGAATTAGATACGTTTACAAAAATCATATTAGGATCATCCCTTGATGAATTTGATAAGTTTTCAGAGAACTGGAAGAAGCTTGGCGGTGAAGATATTACTAAGGAAATTAACAGTATATATAACAATAGTAATTGAATTATGTTAACTTATGTTAACTATTGTATAATTGCCAAGTAAAATAAGTTGGGGAAAAATAACCTATTAAATATGATATGGTAAAAAATTTCCCCAACTTTATTCAATTACCTAAGACTATTGATTTAGGAAGGTGAACATTATATGGAGAGACGTAGTAGATTTTTTCGCGAATTACCTTTACATCTGATGATTATTCCATCTGTAATAGTTGCACTGATATACAGCTATGGGCCTATGCTTGGGTCTGTAATGGCATTTCAGGATTTTAACCCTATAAAAGGTATATTTGGCTCACAATGGGTAGGTTTTAAGAATTTTCAGTATATTGCGAATATTCCGGGTTCCTTTATTGTTTTATGGAATACCGTTTATATAGCATTTTTTAAAATTATTGGAATGATCATTGTACCTGTTACTTTTGCACTTCTTTTAAACGAAGTGCAAAGCCGGCATTTTAAGCGAACTATACAGACAATGATATATTTGCCTCATTTTCTTTCATGGATTATATTGAGTGGTACCCTTATTGATATATTGTCTCCATCCGAGGGTATTGTCAACCAAATAATTTCAATGATCGGGTTTGAACCCATTTTCTTTCTTGGAGATAAATTCTGGTTTCCCATCACTATAATTTTAACTGATATATGGAAGGGATTTGGATTTGGTACAATAATATACTTAGCAGCAATAACTGGAATTGATCCAGCCTTATATGAAAGTGCAATAATTGATGGTGCAAGTCGGTGGAAGCAAACATTATATATTACACTTCCGGGAATAATGCCTATCATTGTTCTTATGACAGTGTTAAGCCTTGGAAATATATTAAATGCAGGTTTTGATCAGGTATTTAACTTATACAGCCCTCAGGTTTACGATACCGGAGATATTATAGACACCTTTGTATATAGACTTGGAATAGAGCAACAGCAATATGCAGCAGCAACTGCGGTTGGACTGTTTAAATCACTTGTATCTTTTATATTTGTTTCCCTATCATACCTTTTTGCCGATAAATTTGCAAATTACCGTGTGTTCTAGGGGGGAGAAAAGGAGATCCTATGAAGAAAGAATATACAATTAGTAGAAAAATTTTTATTGTATGTAATTATATTATACTCAGTATAGCAGCATTGCTGTGTATTTTACCATTTATAAATTTGTTAGCAGTATCGTTAAGCAACACTACTGCCGTATCTGCAGGGGAGGTAAAATTCATACCGGTAGGCTTTACTTTGAAATCCTATGAATTTGTGATAAAATCCCGAGAATTCATGAGAGCTGTAGGTGTTTCCTTGAAGAGGGTCCTTTTGGGTGTTAGCGTTAATATGCTATTAACAGTCCTTACTGCCTATCCACTTTCGAAGGAAAAGAAAGCATTCAAATGGCGCGGATTTTATGCTTGGTTTTTTATGATTACAATGCTTTTTAATGCCGGTTTAATTCCTTGGTATATGTCGATAAAATATACAGGCCTTATTGACACAATATGGGCTTTGATTATTCCCGGAGCGTTGCCGGTATTTAATATGTTAGTCATTCTTAATTTTTTTAGGGGACTGCCTAAAGAATTAGAAGAAGCAGCTTTTATTGATGGAGCAGGGCATTGGAAAATACTGTGGAGTATATATCTTCCGCTTTCTAAACCTTCATTGGCAACTGTTTCACTTTTTTGCATTGTAAGACACTGGAACAGTTGGTTTGATGGTTTGATACTTATGAATAAGTCAATACACTATCCGCTGCAGAGTTATTTACAAACAATTATCATAAAGCCTGAAGTATTCTTATCGACAGCAGCCGGGAAGTCGAGCTACAGATTACTTTTGCAGTTTGTAAATGCGCGAACCACAAGGGCAGCTCAGATTTTTATTGCAATGATTCCCATAATGCTAGTATATCCGTTTTTACAGAAATATTTTACAACAGGGTTGGTTTTGGGTAGTGTAAAAGGATAGGGGTTGTGATAACCATATATTGAGTCGTTAAAAAAATAAATAGCAAAATTGTAAATTGATATTAATTTATTGAGAGAAGCGAAAGGAATGGTTATAACCATGAAGAAATATATTCTACCGGAGAGAAGTATTTATGAGACAGCCCACTATGACGTAATTATTGCAGGAAGCGGTCCTGCAGGTGTATGTGCTGCCTTGTCTGCAGCAAGGAGCGGGTTAAAAGTGCTTTTGATTGAAAAGATGGGTTGTATAGGCGGTCATTGGACATCCGGGATGCTATGTTTAGTATTGGACAAATTAGGGAAGGGCGGCATTCTTAAAGAAATTACTAGTAAATTGAGTGACATACATGCAATAAATATCTTAAATGCGCAGGAAGAAATTTTTTCCTATGATGTAGAAGCTATGAAGGTTATCCTAGAGGAAATGTGTATGACTGAAAACATTGACATTCTTCTGCATACTCGGGTTACAGAAGCTATTTACCAAGGGAGGATGATTCAGGCAGTAGTTACCGAAAATAATAGCGGTACGCAAGTGTTTTCTGCCGAAGTATTTATCGATTGCACAGGGAATGGTGATTTAGGAGCATATGCAGGATGTAGTTTTGATAGTGGGCATCCATTCAGCGGAAAACAGCAGCCAGCTACTTTGGAAGCCATAGTTTCAGGAGTACCGCCCGAGATGAATTTTTGTTTGGATGAAAGGACGAAGATAAAATTAAGAGAACTTATGGAAAGCGTTGGTATTCAACCCAGTTACAAGATGCCCACTTTATTTAAACTTCCCAAAGGAAACTTATGGTGCTTTCATGTGAATCACCAGTATGGTACCAGACATGATTCAGCATGGGAAATCACAAAAGCAACTGTGGAAGCCAGGAAAGAAATATTTGATATGGTAAAAGCTTTAAGAAGATTGCCTTCATGGGAAAAGTTAACACTTGTTTGTACAGCGGAAAGCATCGGCATACGTGAAGGAAGAAGAATTCATGGGTTATATTCGATAGGAAGGGAA
This sequence comes from uncultured Clostridiaceae bacterium, assembly GCA_964515895.1. Taxonomy (GTDB): domain Bacteria; phylum Bacillota; class Clostridia; order Acetivibrionales; family DUMC01; genus CAZEYH01. The sequence continues at coordinate 8,965 of CAZEYH010000064.1, forward strand.
GATATTGCTTGTGGTACACGTTTTGAGGATGGAATATGCACTGTACGCTTTGCTGTAGATATTCATTCTTTGGATGCTACTTACGGTGGTGGTTACGAAAATGCTGATATTCATGTAAAACCTTATCATATACCCTATCGCAGTTTGGTAGCAGCAGAAATGAATAATTTAGGTATGGCAGGTCGATGTATCAGTGGAGATTTTTATGCTCATGCTTCTTACAGGGTGACTGCAAATTGTGCAGCCATGGGAGAGGCTTTAGGATATGCAGCAGGGTTGGCAATAAAGTATGGGATAGATTTGCACCAAGTTGATGGGAAAGAGGTTTCAGCATATATGATAAAGGCAGGATATGATATATGAGGTCTACAAGCTATGTACACACTAAAAAAGTATAGGAAGGAGTCGTTCATTTGTTAAAAGGGTTTATGGATCATTGGGTACCAACTAGGGAGGAAATAAGTAAGTTTTGGAAATCAGATGCCGAGACAGTAAAAAAATCAATAGATAACATGAGAAAAGAGATAGGTTTTAATAACTTTACATTTTATACCAAATGGTATACAAACGGTATTAAATCAGATTTGGGTTATCTCTATAATAATCAGGAATCATCTAATACAAAGACAAATAATGCCTGGGGAAAAGAAATTATTGATTATCTACACAAAAATAATATTTCAGTTGGTGCAATGTTGCAATTGCTGACATATGAAAAGCAGCACTGGAATGAAGGTAAAATAGGGGAGTGGGATTTAAGACATGTAGCTAAGACCGACTCAACCTGTTATATTGCAGATTTCACTGATGAAAACTATATTATCAGGATGCAAGACATAATAAAAGAACAGCTGACAATATTCCCTGATATTGACTACTTGTTTTTAGAGTTTGAAGGAGACCAGTTGGGTATTATTTCTCCACATGAACATTTGTATATTGACATTAGAA
>CAZEYH010000065.1:0-9869 GCA_964515895.1 uncultured Clostridiaceae bacterium
ACATTATTCTGCCATCCTTCAACTCAATAAAAGCTCCTTCACTATTCCTCGGATTTCCTTTTACGGGGGGTAATTCTAAAACAGTGTTTCCAACCTTAGGCATATGTTTTGACCACCTTTCTAATAAATTATAATTTTTTATTTTTTAATAACCTATACCATTAATATATTTATAAAAACAATTAACATAATATCTATTTATATATTGAGGTGAATTAACCTTTTATTGACCCTATCATTATACCTTTCACAAAATGCTTTTGTAAAAATGGATATATACATAAAATCGGAATTGTACTTATTATTATTACAGCTGACTTCAAAGTTTGAGCTGGCGGACGTACACCGAAATCGCTAATAAATTCATTATTAACATCCTGGGTTGTCATAGTTAGCACGATATTTCTCATAATAATCTGAACCGGCATTTTATTACGATCATTTATATATATTGCTGCATCGAACCAGGCATTCCAGTGTCCAACAGCATAAAATAAACCAATTGTAGCAAAGGCCGGTAAACTCAGTGGAAATATTATTTTTAATAATATCTGCATTGGAGTAGCACCATCAAGGGTTGCCGATTCTTCCAAGCTATCAGGTATCGTATAAAAGAAATTCCTCATTATGATCATATTCCAGGCACTAATAAGGCCGGGAATAATCATTACCCATATACTATTTACTAACCTTAAACCTTTTATTAGCATATATGTAGGAATTAACCCTCCACCGAATAACATAGTAATGAAAATCATGGTTATAAATAAATTCCGTCCCGGTAGATTTTTCTTTGATAATCCATATGCAAGCATTGATGTAAAAGTCAGGTTTAGTAAAGTACCGACTACAACTCGGAAAATTGTTACTTTATATGCGTTAAATAGTATGGAACCACCACTAAGTAGCATTTTATAAGCAGTTAAATCAAGTTTTTGAGGCATTAAAATAAATGCCCCCCTCCTCATAACTTCTTCTTCACTTACAAAGGAAGTTGATAACACAATCAGAAAAGGTACAATGAAAGTCAATGAAAGCAATGTCTGGAATATATAGTTAAAGCCCTTGAATATGTTTTCACCTTTTGTAGGTTTAATTACACTCACAATTGCATCCCTCCTTACCAAATTCCCGATTGCTCAAATTTTTTTGCCAGATAGTTAGTACCAATCAAAAGAATCATCGCAATAGCCGATTTAAATAGTCCTACTGCAGATGCAAAAGAGTACCTCAAAGAAATTAGGCCCTCTCTATATACATATGTATCAATAATATCTGAAACTTCATAAACTGCTGGTGAATAAAGGAGTAGGATCTGTTCAAATCCAGCATTAAGCAAGCTTCCAACTGCAAAAATAAACATAATTACAATTACATTGCTCATACCTGGTATAGTGATGTGCCATGTCTGTCTCCATTTATTGGCTCCGTCTACAATAGAAGCTTCATATAACTGTGGATCTATACCTGATATTGCTGCCAGGTAAATTATGCTTCCCCATCCTATACCTTGCCATATACTTGATGTAATAAGTATTGTCCTGAAATACTTATTATTCCCTAAAAAAAATATAGGTTCTTTCCCCATCTTTTTTATTATCTCGTTGATTATTCCCCCATTAGTAGACAAAATTGTTGTAATAAGCCCTGCTAGCACTACCATTGAAATAAAATGAGGTAAATATGAAATAGTTTGAACTGTCCTCTTGAAAGTTTTACTTCTTATTTCATTTAATAATAATGCAAGTATTATTGGTGCCGGAAATCCAAAAATTATCCTATATACACTTATAATTATAGTATTACTAAGAACATTCCAAAAATAATATGAGTTGAAAAAGTTAATAAAATGTTTAAATCCAACCCAAGGACCATCAATAATTCCTCTAACACCTTCAAAAGGAGCAATATCTTTGAATGCTATTATAATACCAAACATAGGACCATAATGAAATATTACGAAATATAGAAGCCCTGGTATAATTAGAAGATAATATAACTTATTTCTTTTTATGGATGATACCCAATGCTTTATTTTTTTTACTCCTACTTCAAAATGGATTACATTAATAACTGGGCTATTCATGAATTAAACTCTTCCTCCCCTCAATATCGATCCTACATAATCTGTAAATCAAAATTCCATCCACATGTTTGTAAATATGGGTAATTACAGGTAAAAAGCCCCACAATTACCCATATTGTGTCATATTTTTGTCTTCTATTTATCTGTCTCCCTCTTATACAGTTCTGTATAAGTATCAATCCACTTATCAAGGCCGGCTTTCTTCATTTCTTCTATAAACTTATCATATTCTGATATTTGTCGTGCTCCAGTAATAAATTTTATTATCTCTTCATTTCTCATTCTTTCAATGTCGCCTCTATTTGGGATTTTTTCATCTAAAACCGCTGTATCATATAAGATTCCATGATCAAATGCTTTCTTAACTCTATCATAATCAGTAGCATTGTTTCTTAAATATTCAAATTCAAATCTGCTGTCGGGATCGTTATACATATATTGGACTGTGTGTGCAAATGCAGAAAAGTATAGATATTCACCTATATAATCAGTATTTAAAGCTTCTACAAGATTATTATCCTTATCTACATATTTCCAATTTACATCCTTCATCCCACCATAACAATAAAGATAATTTTCAATATCTTCACATGCCCAATTTATTAATTTAACTGCTGCATCAGGATTCTTTGATTTTTTTGTAAGAAGCATCCCACTAGGACCTGCTGCAATAGGTGTCTCAATATTACCTTTGGGACCTTTAATTGTTTTTACCACTTCATATCTAGAATCCGGTACATTTCTCTTTAATAATGGAGAATTTATGCTTATTAGAGATGCCCAATAAGCAGTTGCACCAATTTTATTTTGTTTCAGCAATTCAATATACCTATCACGATTGGTTGCAAATGCTTCCTTATAAATATATCCTTTTTTGTACCAATCTGCCATTTTAGCAACAAAGTCCTTAAAGCCGGGGTTTACTTCTATTGGTTTTATTTTTCCATCACTATCCATCCAGTTACCTACGCCATAATCACCTTCAATAAATCCAGCAGCAAGGCACATCTTTAGTCCACCTAAATCACACGCCAATGGAATTGTCTCCCCTGTTCCTGAAGGATCTTTTTCTTTGAAAACTTTCAAGATTGTTTCCAATTCATCGAGGTCTTTTGGCATCTCAAGGTTTAATTCTTCCAACCAATCTACTCTTATCCATATAGGATACATAGTTAAGTCAGCACCACTTGGGAATCCCCAAATATTTGCTTCCTTATCAGTCATAATTTTCCATAAACCATCCATGTTTGTCTTAACATACATTTGTTGTATTCCAGCACCATGTTTATCCAAATATTGGTTTATTGGCTGTATAGCGCCTTTAGCATAGTAATTTAGCCAGTTGCCACCAAATAAATCCAACTCTTCATCGGAAGCAAGCATTAAGTTCAACTTCTCAGTTTCTGACCCTTTTGGAGGTATAATAGGGATTGGTTCTATGCCTGTTTGTTCTATAATATATGCTTTTACAGCTTCCAATGCCTCCTTTGTGCTGTTTGAAGTTTGCGTAGCTGCGAGCTTTCCGGAGTTTGTAATGTAATAAACTTTTGGTATTGTTTTTACTTCTTTGTCAGTGGCACTTTCAGTAGATTTGTCTGACACATGTTCTTTTTCAGAGTCTGTGCTGGATTTTTTCGTTGAACAACCTGCAATAAATGTAATTATAATAAGAAATACCATTAATAATGAAATAGCTTTTCTTAACATTTATTCTTCCCCCTTTTTGAATTTAACTTTGAGAACTAAAAAAATTAACTAGCTAACCGGCCGGGTTGCTTTACATTTATATTAACATAGCTATATGAATCGATAAATCCTTAAATATTTGACCTTTCTGCATAAGTATTTTACAAGTAAAACATTTATGCATTTAAGAAATATATTTATCTATATATTATCTTTATTTAAACCCGACTGCCATTACCAATAATTAAGAATCTTATTACATCAAATTACATCTTGATATATAAATATATAGTTTCGCATTTAAATATAATTGTCAGAATAATTTTACATGTTGGAGTCAAGCAAACATCTTCCTATATTCTCCGGGAGTTGTTCCTGTATACTCTTTAAATAATCTAATAAAATAGTAACTGTTGTTATAACCTAACTTTTTTCCGATTTCTTTAACTTTTAAGCTTGTTTCAAGCAGCATTTTTTTGCTTTTTTCTAAACGAACATTTGTAAGATATTCTGTAAAGCTTTTTCCTGTACTTTCCTTAAATAATCTGCTTATATATGAAGGATTCATATGCAATTGTTCAGCTATAGTATTTAACGAAACTCTATTGCCACAATCATTATCAAGTATTAACATAATATGTTCTACATGTCTATTGTTTTTTTCTTTATATGCTTCATTTATATACTTAGATATCTTATAAATTATATCTTTGAAATAATTTGCAATGCTCATAATGTCTTCTTTTTGCAATAATATACTATATAAATTATTATTAGCATCTTGAAATATATTTTCTAACTCGAGTCCCAGTTCATAAGTAGTATTTATTATGCTTGTTAATAATTGTATAAATATCTGTTGTGCCTCATTATAATGAATTGTATTCCCCTGAGTTTTTATATGATTCAGAATTTTTAAAAAAATTTCAAGAGCGTTTTCTCCGTCACCATTTCTAACAAAATTATTTAGTTCAATTTCCATATCCTTTGGATAAGGAAATTTATGTTTATAATTCAACATTACATCATTAATATATATTACTTCATTACAACCAATAATAATTTTGTACTTTAATGCTTCTTCTGCCTCTTGATACGCTTTTGGTAATGCATAAATATCGTCGCAGAATTGTCCAACTCCTATGGTAGGTATTATATTCAGAGTACATCTCAATTCTTCGTTTAGTTCATGAGCATAATATAAGATATTCTCTATTTCTACTTCATTGCAGTTCAAAATAATTACAAACTTATCCTCCTCTATCTCAACTACTTCAATATTACACATATCGCAAAACTTGTTTTTAACTATATCGATTATTTGTAATTTATTAATACTGTCCTTCTCGAAATTAATTTTTAAAACTTTAGATTTTTCAACTTCTAACACCATCAATAATAGATTTTCCGTCCTGATTTCTATGTCTAAAAAATTAATTTTTTCATTTATTTCATGGATATTAAGTGCATCATATAAATTACTTCTAACATCATATCTAATAATTGAATATATGAACCTCTCTTTAATGGCAGGTAAGCTTTCTTTTAATCTATTCTGTAAATTCTCCATTTCGTTAAATGCATTGGCAAGACTGTTTCCAATAAAATCTAACTCACCTACATACTCACTCCCAACATTTATATTACTGCACTTTGGATCTCTTTTTTTTATGTATTGAATAATTGAATATATAGGTTTATATATCCTTCTAGAAGATATTACAGCTAATAATCCTGTAAGTATTAGGAGCAAGATTGATGTGACCATAATAATTGCAATTATACTATTAATTCCTTTATGTAAATTTTTTAGATCAATAACACTTACAAATCTCCAATTTGGAGTACTAGATGTCATATAGTTAATCATAAATTTCTTTTTGTTGTATTCTTCAATAAAAGAATCAGATGTTTTGCTTAATTTCTCATAATTAGATACCCTATTAATTATCTGATCATCTACATTTTCTATATTACCCAACAACATTTTACTGGTGTCTGATAAAATCAATAAAACATTATTAGTTTTAGTATCCAGTTTCTCAATAATACTTTTGTTTAATAACTCTGCGTCAAGGTTTATAATAAATATATTATCACTATCAAATAGTTTGTAGATAATTGATAATACTTTTTTGGGTTGACCATCGTTCTGCTTAATTAATCTAATATCTGAGAAGAATGGCCAATTATTAACTTTTTCTGTTATGTCAGTCCATTCTTTATCATAAAACTCATTAGATTTATACTGTATTCCATCAGATGACAATATAATATTATTTTTTGCCTCGTATATATACACTGAATTAATAAACTCATTTGAAAGCTTAAATGACTTAAGTTGTTCAAATATTAATCTCTTGTAATCTAAATATTTGTATAAGTTAGGGAGATCCTCATCTTTGAATTCTCCTACAATTTCCTCATAGTATAAACTTTCAGGGTAATTAATAAAGTTCTTAAGAGTGTTATCAAGAATCAGCTGTTTACAACTTTTATCAAGTTGGCTCATAATAATTTCTACAGCATTTACTGTTTGTTTTAAATAGCGTATATTTGCATCATATAACTGATTCTCCATGGCTTTTTGGGAACTAAAATAGGAAAGTACACTAATTATTAATATAGGGAAAATTGAGATTGTTAATATTGTAATTATCAGCTTAAGGTAAAAACGCCTATTACTTACTTTGTGTTTCCATTTTTCAAACATATTTATCTTTCCTTTATTATCTTTGATTTCTTTTTATTATCACAAATTCATAATATTTTGTTTTTAAAAGAGCTCATCATGAATATAATGTATTTATATGTTTTGTCGCTTAAGAAGATAATGAATAAATTACCAACACATTTGTATAGAAGATGACATCCTGTTAAAATATAAATCAACAAAAAAGAAAGGGTTTAATCTTCTACGTATAGAAGTATACTACATTATAATGGTAAGTGTCAAATAATTCCACTAAAAGGATAGTGACAATTTACTTTGGGGAAAATTCAGATATAAAATTGCAATTCGCTTTTGAAAACAAAAAACCAATAAATTAAAATAAAGCTTACGGATTGTTAGTTTAAGATCCGTAAGCTTTAGTGCAGACGTCATAGGTAGTCGCCTAAACCAGGTGATTATAAACACTTCAGGCTATGTATTGTTTATGTGTTAATAATCATTTCCTTAATATGTGCCTCTCATAGATTCTATAATGAGGCACACATTTGGTGAATGTGACAGGTGGAATTTTTTGCACATCAACTAATCAAGTCCCACCCATTCTTCAACTATCTTTGCAGTTTCTACAATGGTCGGATCATCTGAGGGTACAGTTATCATTGGAAGTCTTGCTCCGCCTATACCACCATCTGCACCAAGCATTCTTCCTGTTAAAAGCTGGTCATCCGGTCCATTGAATATTATAAATCCTTTAGGCTGTTTCTTCTGAACATATTGATTTGAGCTGCTGATGCTGATGTGTTTTTTATTTCTATTACATAGTCTTTCTCAACCATCTTTTTAAATAAATTCATTGATATATTATAGCCTGTTGTCTGTGGGATATTATAGATAATGAAAGGAAGTTTGGCTGCTTTGATCATCATATCCCAATGGTTTTCTATGCATGCCTCAGGGACGGTATAATATACATTGGGAACGGCAGAAATAGCATGTGCACCCATTTCCTTTGCATATTTAGAAAGCTCTACTGCCTCTCTTGTAGATGCCGAACCTGTATGAACTATAACCGTTAGCTTATTCCCAACTTCCTCCATTACAGACTCTACTTTCAGTTTTCTTTCCTCCTTGGTTTGAAGAAATGATTCTCCACTGCTCCCTGTAAGGTAAAGACCATTTACCTCTTTACTATGCAGGCTTGTGTTGGATGCATCTAAACATATATTAAAACAATTCATTCAAATATATCCCAAGGATATATTTGAGGAGGATTACACTGAAACATCATTTTTTCTCCTTTAACCGGATGAGCTACTTCAATACTATACGACCATAATGCAAGCTGCTCACCCGGTTTGCTCAATCCTTCACCATATTTTTGGTCTCCAAATAAAGGGTGTCCTGTAGATGCAAATTGTACCCTTATTTGATGAGAGCGTCCGGTAATAAGGTTTATTTTCACCAGGCTCATATTTTCAGCATTACCTAATACAGCATTACCTAATACTTCATATTCAAGAATAGCCTTTTTCCCACCTTTTTTCCGGTCATTCACAATATATACTTTATTCTTCTCCCTATCCTTTGCCAGGTAGTGTTCAAGCTTGCCTTCACTAATATCTGGAGTTCCATAAATAACAGCCAGATATGTCTTCTTAAATCCACCAATCCTTATTTGCTCTGATAGCCTGGATGCTGCTTTGGATGTTTTTGCAAATACCATTACTCCACCTACAGGCCTGTCAAGACGATGGATAAGTCCCAAAAAAACATTACCCGGTTTATTATACCTTTCCTTAATATCTTCCTTTAATATTGTGAGCAAATCCTTATCACCGGTAATATCCCCTTGAGTAAGGATATTAACAGGCTTTTCAACTACCAGCAAATGATTATCTTCATAAAATATTTTAATATAACTCAAATCTTTTCTCCTATCTATTCTCCTACCTGTTTTCCTATCTGCTAAACTTCCTTAACACTAATACATAAATGTCAATTGCTATTATTTCATAAGGGGTGATATTTAACATTACCTGTTTCATACAATTCTTTCATCTTTATTAGTAAATCACAAAGCTGTTGATATCTAATATCATTGTCTTTCTTAGCTTGTTTGCAAATATTAATATTTGCAATTAATATAAACGGCTCTATAAGACTTTCTCTATAACCTCGTTCTTTTTGTTTACTTGCATAATATAATGTACTTTCCCTTAAAAGATTATACACTTTTATAACCTCTCATTCTCCAGATTAAACTCAGTTTTAAAATCATTCAAAGGGTGTCCTGTAGATGCAAATTGTACCCTTATTTGATGAGAGCGCCCGGCTTCTCTCTAATAATTTTTAACCATATCCATAGCAACTTTTTCCCAATTAAAAATGTTTTCAGGTCTTTTATGACAAGTGCTAATATCTTTGAGCACAATATCGCAGGAACAGTTATTTTTTTTGCAAGCATCAAGTATGTTATTTAATTCTTTTTTCAAATTTTCTTCATCTAATATAGGTTCTGAAACAAAAGCAGGATTAGGTTTTGCAGACAACACATATTTTGTATTAATAGCTTCGGCTGCAATCTGGACATCCGCCCAAGGTGTAATTGAAATTTTACGCAGATTAGGTATTTTCTCTACAATATCGATTTTTTTGTCAAGGGGCTCACAGCAGCCATAATATACCAAGCCACATTGACCCACTGTTTTCTTCATATATTCTATGTCAAACTCATCGTGCATCTGCCAGCTCTGAAGATTAAATTTAGTTATATTACTTTTTTGCCCTAGGTTAATAAATACATTTATAGCATCATTTTACAAATCGTTATTTATTCTTTTTGCGAAAAAGGTTAAGTAAAATATCTTACTGTTTTTTGCTTTTATTAAATTTACCCTTTTCTTTGCATCACATCCTTGCTATAATGTTATTGTTAAGTAAATCTTATTTGTATAGGAGTTGCTATACGAAGAATATCCTCGTCTGTTAATATGTGAGTGCGAATCGCTTCTAACAGGTTTGAGGATATTTCTTTTGCTGTTTTTTTAACTATCCTGAATATCTTCAAACCGTTTTCATACAATTGCATTATAATATCCGCTATTTGTATCAGAGTGTAATGATTCTTCATCGCAGTATAATTGTGGCTATTAGCGTGTTCAATGTCATACCTGAGATTTTTTTGATTGTTAAACCCTTGGTTTTCTATCTTCCATCTGCTCCTACCAACAGCTACAAGTCCTTTCACATTGCGTTCTGTAATGTTTAAATTTGTTATGAATACAAAACGTTTTTTATTATCCGTATCAAGTGTAAACTCTATCATATTAACTTTTCTCTCATTATAGGATATATCTTTTGCCCAATATATGTTAGCAGACAGATTAATTTTCAGTAAAAGCTGAAGTTTTAGACAATTTATCC
>CAZEYH010000066.1:0-2480 GCA_964515895.1 uncultured Clostridiaceae bacterium
GGCGTTGTTGATATAGATACATTTATTAGTGCTGTTGCACCACTGGAGGAAGGTGCAGTTTGGTTCAAACGTTTATATGATAAGGAGCCCGGATTAATGAAAGTAATATTGAATCCATGAGTTTTTTGTTGTAAAACGGAGGTTTGAAACAAAAATCCAAAATAAAATATAGGAGGGTGGTAAAGGTGTCTAAGGGAATATTTGATTTAACGGGAAAAGTTGCAATAATAACAGGAACAAGTAGAGGATTAGGGCAGTATTTTGGACGTGCTTTGGCAAGAGCAGGAGCAGACCTGGTAATTACGAGCAGAAACATTAATTCTCTTGAAAAATTCAAAGCAGAAATTGAATCTATAGGAAAAAAAGCTTTGACGCTTGAACTTGATGTACGTAATCCAGATAGTATACGGAGGATGGTAGAGAATTCATATGAGGAATATGGGAAAATAGATATTCTTGTTAATAATGCAGGTTGTAATGTTAGAAAACCAGCTTTGGAAATAACTTGGGATGATTGGAATACTGTACTAGATACCAATCTTAGGGGATCATTTTTCGTTGCTCAGGCAGTAGCAAAAAAGATGGTACCGAAAAGATACGGAAGGATAATAAATATAGGTTCCGTTACCAGTATATTTGGTTATGCCGGAATCACACCCTATTGTGCAAGTAGAGGTGGAGTTAAGCAGATGACCATGAGTCTGGCCGATGATTGGGGTAAATATGGTATAACTGTTAACTGTCTTGCTCCCGGATGGTTTAAGACTGAACAAAACAAGGTGTTGTATGAAGATAAGGAATGGGTCGAATACATATGTGATAGAATACCGTTGAAACGTCCGGGACAACCTGATGACCTGGATGGAGCAATTGTTTTTCTGGCATCTGATGAAAGCAAATATATTACAGGGCAGACTATCCTTGTAGATGGTGGTATTTCTACAGGCGCTACCAGAGCTACAAGTAAAAAAAGTTGATACGTTTGAACATTCGATAAAAATATATCTAAATCTATATAAAAATGTTTAGTATGAAAAATGTTTTTCAAGCTGAAATGAATGTTATAATATTCATAAAAATGAAAGGAAGTGAGGCATATGACAAAGTATAGCCTTGGAGTTGATTTTGGAACACAATCAGGCAGGGCTGTTCTTGTTGAAGTTGATACCGGTAATATTGTAGCTATGGCAGTAAAAGATTATACCCATGGGGTAATGGATGAGTATTTGCCTGATGGAAAGACGAAACTTTCTCATGATTGGGCTTTACAACATCCTGCAGATTATTTGGAAGTACTTGAAGAAACAATACCGGCTGTATTGAAAGAATCTGGTGTTGGATCTAAAGATATAATAGGTATGGCTATTGACTTTACTGCATGTACCATGATGCCTATCGATAAAGACGGGATACCGCTTTGTTTCAAAGATGAGTTTAAAATGAACCCCCACAGTTATGTAAAATTGTGGAAACACCATGCAGCGCAGCCCTATGCTAATAAACTAAATGAAATTGCCGCTCAAAGAGGAGAAAAATTTTTAGATAGATATGGAGGAAAAATATCTTCTGAATGTTTAGTCCCGAAGATAATGCAAATATTGGATGAGGCACCTGAAATATATAATACAGCTGATAAATTCATTGAAGCGGCAGATTGGATTTCATTATTATTAACTGGAAATGAATGTAGAAATAGCTGTACTGCCGGATATAAAGCTTTATGGCATAAAAGAGAAGGTTATCCATCTAAAGAATTTTTTAAGGCTCTTGATCCTAGACTTGAGAATTTGGTAGATGAAAAATTGAGTCGGAATATTTATCCTCAAGGTTCAAAAGCAGGAGAACTAACTGAAAAAATGGCAGAGAGTATTGGATTAGCTCCTGGCACAGCAGTAGCTGTATCTAATATTGATGCCCATACGGCAGTTCCTGCTGTAGGAGTTGTTGAACCGGGGAAAATGCTGATGATTATGGGCACATCAACCTGTCATATGGTTCTTGATACCGAAGAAAAAATAGTACCCGGTATATGCGGTATTGTTGAAGATGGAATAATCCCGGGTTTTATGGGATATGAAGCAGGACAATCATGTGTAGGCGACCATTTTGAATGGTTTATAAATAATTGTGTACCTGAAACTTATATGGCTGAAGCTAGGGAAAAAGGAGTAAATATTCATAAGCTACTAAGGGAGAAAGCGATGAAATTTAAACCGGGAGAAAGCGGACTTGTTGCCCTTGACTGGTGGAATGGAAACAGGTCTGTTCTGGTGGATGCAGATCTTACCGGATTAATTATAGGATGTACCCTTGCAACTAAACCTGAAGATATTTATAGAGCTCTTATAGAGGCAACTGCTTTTGGTACAAATATGATTATTGAAAATTTTGAAAAGAGCGGAATTACTATTAATGAGCTGTATGCATGTGGCGGTATAGCAGAAAAAGATGAGTTCATGATGCAGATATATGCTGATGTG
>CAZEYH010000066.1:2490-9462 GCA_964515895.1 uncultured Clostridiaceae bacterium
AAATAAGGATATCGGCTTCTCCTCAAACAGTAGCATTAGGTTCTGCTATGTTTGGCGCAGTGGCTGCAGGAAAGGAAAAAGGAGGCTATGATACTATTTTTGATGCAGCAAAATGCATGGCAAAAGTAAAGGATGAGTACTATAAGCCTAACCCGGAAAATGTAAAAGCCTATAAAAAGCTTTATGAAGAATATAAGATACTCCATGATTACTTTGGACGGGGAGCAAACGATGTGATGAAGAGGCTTAAGAAAATTCGCCTTGCTCATGCTTGAAACCTCGAAGCAAACATAGCCGAAAGCCCATGACTTCAGTCGCTGGGATGAAGTCATGGGCTTATCTCGTGATCCGAAATTAGGTAGCTGATATTTGTCTAATCATAATATAATATAAAGACATAAAGCTGACTTTTGCCGTGCAGAGTTTCAGATACTTTCTAATTCCGCTATTAAGCTGTCGATGTTTTCCTTTTTTATAGTGCTCAGAAATGAAATCTTATAATTGAGAGCTTTTTTGGCCATTTCAAGAGCTTTCTCGTTTTCATTTTGCGCCTTAAGAACTAATCCATAATTATAATATGCTTCAGGGAAGGATGGCTCTTCTTTCAATAAATTTTTATAAATTTCAGCAGCTTTATCATACTCTTGTCTTAAATAATAGGTTTGACCCAGGTTATCAAGTATTACAGTATTTAGGCTATTATAATCATAAGCTTTAAGGTTGAATTCCAACGCTTTATCCAGATCACCTTTTTGGATAAGCATATATCCGAGGCTTCCGTATATATTGGTAGTCTCAAAATCACTTATAACTTCTTCTAATGTTTCTATTGCATTATCAAGATTACCTTTTTTCCACTCAACCAATGCCTTATTAGATTTTGCTAACATTCGTTCATCTGTTTCCAGACGGGATCTTAATAAATTCTCTAAAATCCTTTCAGAATCCTCAATATTACCTGATTTTAACAAAAGATATGCATAGGATATAATTGTTTTTGGTTTAGCTACTCCTGTTTTATATGCTTTTTCAAACCATGCAAGACCTTGTTCTATATTTCCTTTAAAATAATTTGTTCTTCCAATAAAAGCTAGAACAGCAGCTCGCTTGGTAAATAATAACAAAATAATAATTGCTAGCAAAAATATTAGTCCAAAGAAGACATTAGTTTTAAATAAAACAACTGTTAGGACAACAAAAACAATAAAAACAAGTACATTTACCCAAATTCCTTTTTTCACAAAAAACCCTCCATAACCTCGAATATTATTGTATCAAATTTACTTTATATTATAATTCATTAATTTCTAGTGGTCAAATATGGCTGCTTGTAACTATTTCACCTCAAGATATTGAATTTGATTAAATATGTGGTAACATATTATAAGCAAATATTGTTGCGAATATTATTAAGAAAAGGAATAAAAGAATGTGGATAATACTAGGTGTGCTGGCAGCAGGAATTGCTATAGGCATGTTAGTCAAACTTGATGAAAGACATATAAAAATAGTACGGCTTTTACAGCAAGCAGGCGTAGTAATGCTGATTTTCTGTATGGGAATAGGTATAGGAGGAGATAGGGAGCTTGTTAGGAATATTCAATCAATAGGTGTAAAGGCAGTTATATTTGCATGTTTTACCATAGCTTTTAGTGTAGCATTGGTTTATATAACAACTAAAAAATATAATAGTGGAGGATAAATTAAATGACTGTTACTATTTTAATATCTCTTGTGGCAGGGGGAATTACAGGATATTTCATTATTCCATCAGCTTATTTAGTCGATGTTGAGCGTGTTTCAATGCTGGCTCTTTATATACTTTTGTTTTTGGTTGGAGTTGAAATAGGACACAATAAAGCAGCCTTCAAGAACATTAAAAACATGGGAAAGAAGATATTAGCTGTAACATCTTCGATTATTGCAGGCAGTCTGTTGGGTGGACTTGCAGCAGGGCTTATATTTGATATGCCCAAAAATGTAAGCATGGCAATTGCATCAGGGTTAGGGTGGTACAGCCTGTCGGCAGTCATTCTAAAAGAGATTGCCGGAGCAGAAATAGGGGCAATAGCTTTTATGAGTAATGTATTTAGAGAAATGCTGGCATTTATAATTATACCTTGGATTGCTAAAAGGCTTAATTATTGTACAGCTATAGCTCCTGCCGGCGTAACATCTATGGATACGACTCTACTTATAATTTCCGAATCAACAGATAATGAAACTGCAATTATATCTTTCAGTAATGGATTAATACTTTCTACTCTGGTACCCATACTAGTACCATTAATATATGGTTTGCCATGGGAGTAAATGAGAAGTGAATGCTGTAAAGCGTTTTGTTTGGATGAGGTTTATTTTGCATTTATTCATACGATTGTAGTAAACCACCCGCTGTTTGATGGACGGGTGGTTTACATACAACATCAGAATTTCTCCAAACTTTAAAATCTGATTAAATCATCTATATTTACAGGCATACCGGTAGCAATGGATTTATTGGCAGCAATGCCGGTTAAGATTGACATTGCGCCATCTGTGTGTGAAGCTGCTCTGTTGAATTTATCAGGTTCCGGGACACCAAAGAGATCATTTAGCAAAATTGGGTCACCGCCTCCATGGCCTCCTTCTGCAGTTTCAATAGGCACTTCATATGGTTCACCAAACATAGGAAATACTGCAATACTCTTATGTTGTACAGCACCTTCTAGATTTTGCTGTCCACCTGAATTTATGTATGCACTTTCTACAACGGATACTTGTATTCGTCCTTTGCTCCCGTTGAAATTAACTCTATATCCTTCCCAAGGCATATATGCATTAAGTGAATATGTCATAATTGCGTTGCTTTTATATTTGACAAGTACGCCCATTGTGTCTTCTATACTAATGCCATCACCAAACACACTTTGATCCCTTAAGTATCCATCTTCTTTTTCTGCATCTAGATATAAGGCTTTTAACTTTTCATTGGATTCCATATCGATTGCAAAATAATCATTCTTTGCGTTTTCACTGCCATGAGCTCTATAGTAAAATTTTGTTATACCTCTTTTTTCTGCGTTTTCCCTACCATAAAACATTAAATCACCAAAAGCAAAAACAGTTTTTGGATGTGTACCGAGCCAAAAGTTGACAAGGTCAAAATGATGAGTGGCTTTATGAACCAAAAGTCCCCCGCTGTTTCTCTTATCTCTATGCCAGCGTCTAAAATAATCCGCTCCATGTTTTGTATTTAACAACCATTCAAAGTGGACGGAAAATATATCACCTATTGTATTATTCATTATAAGCTCTCTGATTTTTGTGTTATGTGGTGCATAACGATAATTAAAACTTACCCTGAGATTACGTCCCGTCTTTTTTATAGCATCAATTATTGATTGTGCTTTTACTTCATCAGTAGTCATAGGCTTTTCTGTAATTACATCACAGCCCAGTTCCATGGCTCTTATTATATACTTGTGATGTGTACGGTCTATAGATGTGACAATAACTATATCAGGCTTTTCGTTTTTTATCATTTCATCGAATTTATCAACAGTATATGTAGGTATAGGTTTATAATTGAAGTCTTCCCCTAGCACCTTATTTGCATAATCCATTCTTGTCTGATTTATATCACAAAACGCTATCAGCTCTGAAGTCTGGTTAAATTGCCCTGCTATAGCTCTGTAAAAAAAGCTTGCTCTTCCGCCCACCCCTACCTGCGCGTATCTTTTCCTCTGTTCCATAAATATCCCTCCATATTTAAAATTATATTACAAGAAACATGTATTCACAACTTTTCATGATACATTGATTATTTCAAAAAAGACTTTATTGACTATGTAATACATTAATTATTTCTAATAAAGCCTTTTTTATATAGTACATATATTATTATATATAAGATAAAGATATAAATCTGCACATATTTTGCTAATTTGGCTGAAACATTGCATATTTTGTTATATGTGATAAAGTATAATTGATAAAAAAACTGCTAAAGAAAGGCAAGCAAAATGAGCGAAATACTTTTTGAATACAAAAACATGCAAGATTCTTTTTATATATCACATATAAGGCGAAGAGGTCCTTCAGACATGCTTAATAATCATTTTCACAATACTTATGAAATTTATTATTTGATATCCGGTGAGAGGTATTATTTCATAAAAGATAGAATATTTCACATAAGAGAAAAGGATTTAATTTTGATTAAAGCAGGAGATCTTCATAAAACAACCAGCAGTGGCAAAAATGAACATGAGCGGTTGCTTATTAATTTCCATAAAAACTTTATTGGAGCTTTACCGAAAGAAAATAATGATAATGTAATATTTTATCCTTTTGAAAACGATGTTAACATTATTCATTTTTCGTTGCGGCATCAAACTCAGATAGAGCAATTTTTAAGCATGATATTAAATGAGGCAAAGAGCAAAGAAGCAGGTTATGAAGCCTATATCAAGACTCTTCTTTTACAGTTTCTAATTTATATAGGAAGGTATGCTCAAAATAATGAAGCAAAACCATTTAAGCATTTAAGTCCTATACATGAAAAAATATCAGATATAGTACAGTATATAAACAGCAATTATATGGAGGAAATTACACTTGATGATATTTCAAAGCGATTTTATATAAGCCGATTTTATTTTAGCAAAGTATTCAAAGAGGTTACCGGATTTACATTTGTGGAATATCTAAATAGCGTAAGAGTTAGAGAAGCTCAAAGACTACTGGTTAACACTAATAGTAAGATGATATGTATTTCACACGATGTAGGGTTTGGGAGTGTAGCTCATTTTGGGCGGGTATTTAAAGCTATAACCGGCTATTCACCACTTCAATATAGAAAGCTAGGCAGGACTGTAGAATTAAACAATAGTAGAATGAGATGACGATGATAAGACAAAAAGCATAAAAAGAAAGACAAAAGCCTTATTTTAGTCTATAATATAAACATAATCAAATCTGTTTGACAAATTATTGGAGATGGAGGAAACTATGATAGAGCAAAAACGGAAATTTTACTATATTTTAAGAGCCTGTATACAGCCTGGACATTATGAGCAAAAACGGCTTGATACTTTAATTTCATTTTGTAAGCAGGCAGACATTGATGATGTCATGTTTTTTATTGATTGTGAAGATTTAAATCAAGGGCATATTACCAAGGTAGAAGTAAAACCGTGGCTCGAATTAATTGCACGAGCAGGTGAACAATTAAACCTTTTGGGTATTACTACATCCATTAATCCATGGACTACGTTAAATCATGCGGACAGAGGTAGAAAGCTTAAAAAAGGACAGAATTTTCAGCTAATGGTAGACCCTTATGGAACTCAGTCTACGGTATGTGCATGTCCGTTGTGTGAAGAATGGGAAAATTATATTGTTGAAATTTATTCAACATATGCTTCTATTCATCCATATATGCTCTGGATAGAAGATGACTTCAGATTCCACAACCATGAACCCCTTCAATGGGGAGGATGTTTTTGTGATCTACATATGAATGAGTATTCAAAAAGAGCAGGTAAAAAGATTACGAGGGAAGAATTTGTACAGGGAATACTTCAACCCGGGGAGCCTCACCCTTATAGAAAGATATGGCTGGATGTCTGCAGAGAAACGCTTGTAAAACTTGCACGGGAGATTGGTAATGCAGTACATAAAGTTTCACCTAATACTCGCTTGGGACTTATGAGTTCGGTGCCTGAAGTTCACTGTGCTGAAGGCAGAGATTGGGAGGGAATTCTCAAAGGTTTTGCCTGTGATACACCAATGGTTAACAGACCACACCTTCCAAGCTACCGGGAGGTAGGTCCCCAATCTTACTTTTGGAATTTTAATACTATTTCTGTTATGAGTAAGGCATTAGTTCCGGAATCCACAGAGATATATCCAGAACTGGAGAATTCACCGCGTACCTTATTTGCAAAATCAAGAAGTTTTACGAGGTTTCAGATAGAATCTTCGTCAGTATTAGGTTCAAAAGGAATAACCCTTAATCTATTTAATGTTATGGGGAGCGGAGTTCTTCTAAAGGAGGGATTCCAGAAAATGTTGGCACAAACGAAACCTTTCATGAAAAAGATTGTAGAGCTTGATATTGAGAAGGGAAAACAGGAAGGTATAAAGGTCTTGATTAGTCCATTATCCTCTTATACTTTACATACTTCGCATGGAAAAAGTATGGAGGAACTATATCCTGTGGAGAATTTCTGGGCAGGACTGCTTTCATCGTATGGTATTGCTAATTGTTACAGTACTGACAGAAAATTTGAAAACGAAATTATAGCTGTTTCAGGCCAATATTTTAGAAACCTTAATAAAGAAGAAATAGTTTATCTATTTGAGAAAAATTTTGTTCTGCTTGACGGAGAAGCCGCTTATACCCTTTATGATATGGGGTATGGGGATATAGCAGGAATTGAAGGAATGATGTGGTATGAAACTTACAGTGGAGTACAAGCCTATGAAGAAGTTTGCAATGGCAGAGAATACTGCGGAATAAATAATGCAAGAATGTCACTTCAAAGAGCAGAAGGTGGTTATTATAAAATAGATTATGCAAGGGAACCTTACCTTATTACCGAAGCAAAGAACCCCAAAGATGAAATAGTGGGTCCGGGAATGTGCATAGTCGATGATAAAATATTTATTTTACCTTGTGCAGGAAAAAGCTTTTTCTTCCAGATTCATTTAAATACCTATAAACAGGCTATATTGCAATCAGTTGTAAATGGTGAAATGCACAGTAATCACAGTAATAATTTAAACAATTTCTGTAAACCTGTTTATGTTGAACAGGAGCCTTATGTAGGGGTGTATGTGTATGGCTATAACGATAAAAAAGTAATTTTACTTGTTAATGGCTCAGGGGATGAACTGGATAATTTAAAGATGCATATGCCGCAAGCCTCGCAAACATGCTGCGATAAACCCTGTAGAGTTTATGAAATTAATAAAAATGACATTCAG
>CAZEYH010000066.1:9472-9752 GCA_964515895.1 uncultured Clostridiaceae bacterium
TAAATGTTATGATAAACATAATGCATTTTTGCCAGAATAAATTCTTTCTTGAAACAACATTTATAATTACAAATTGTGCTTTTTCAAAGGTTCTATCTGTATCTTCATCTGATCGTTCGCAGATAAATCTGCTTGATACATCATCTATATAAAATAACATAACAGCAAAATTACCATAATCAAAATATATATCGTACTTTTCACAGGCATATTGTATAGATGGAGTGGGTGCATAAAATTTAAGTGAAGAAAATATTGGTAAGGAGCATAAGTGAAGCTG
>CAZEYH010000067.1:0-9712 GCA_964515895.1 uncultured Clostridiaceae bacterium
TTACTGGTAAACGGCTTACAATTTATATGTCGTGTATTTGTACAAAACTTAGGTAACTAGATAACATAATTTGAAGGTTTTGTTGTTTGCAATTTAAAATATTTGTAAAAATTGAAAGATAGCTAAATTTTATGAAATAAGCTATGAGTAATCTAAGTTAGTAGATTTGAAAATTAGATTCAATATTGTTAAAATACATATTAGAGTATTTATTTATAAATAGACCCTACCACCAAGGGGTAAATTTCAACTTACGACATCATTATTGACCTCTCAAGGCACGTTGAGTGCTGTGTGAAGATTGAACATGCATGAACCCTTCATTAGTGAAGGGTTATAGACGTTTTAAAGCTTTCATGATTGTCATGTGACCCTTGAGGATATAAAAAAGATGACATAGAGCTTTAATGCATATATTTCAATGCTTATACATATTAGGTAAGATGACTGGTATGGTCTTTTGCTCATCAATTATTCTCAAGGCACATGGTGAGCGTAATACTACTACATCGGAAAGATTCCTGAAACTCCTTGATTTTAGGCACTTTGAAAACGAAAATCTTTATCATTCAACTAAATAATCAAAAAGTCAAAAGCGAACATGGTTCGCTTATAAGACCGTTTATTTTCAGATGTTTCCGAAGGAAGCAGAGCTATTATGAAGATGAGCGGTTTTTTGTATTTGGAAGAGAGATGGAACGAAGCAATATTGATTGGAGAGGTAGTGAGGTAGTTGAAGTGGTTAGCATTGAAAAGGATGGAATATTAGTTCCGTTACTGGCAAGACCTAAATCGGATGGAGAATGTATTATTGCTGGTTTATGGGCATAAAATATGGCTTGACATGTATATCACTCTGATATAATGTAAATATATCAGAGTGATATATGGAGGTGGGTATTATAGCTAATATTTTATTTATCAATGCAAATTTGTACGGACATATTAATCCAACACTTCCGCTGGTGAAGAAATTGGTAGATCACGGAAATCAGGTGGATTATTTTTGTTCACAACAATTTCAGGAAAAAGTTGTGGCGGCAGGTGCATCGTTTCTGAATTATTTTGATGAATTGGATGCATTTCTGGCGTCCTATCGACCTACGGACAGGCATCCCTTCTATATGCTGATGGAGTATATTCTTCTTTACGCTGAAGTGATGCTTCCGGGAGTTTTGAAGCTGATTAAAAATAATCAGTATGATATGATAATCAGTGATTCTTTGTTTGGAGGGCCTTTTTTTTTAAAACAAATTCTGCAGATACCGGTAGTTAGCTCACATTCTAGTTTTGCTATGAGCAATGCTCCAGTGCCAGCGTCTATGCTGGAGCCGGGAATCCATCCGCAGTTGGATCATTGCTATGAAATATTGGAACGGATATGCAGTAAGTATGCAATTCCCATCCCGGGGCTGGCTGATATTTTCATTAGTAAAGCTGAATGGAATGTGGTGTATACGATTCCAGAGTTTAACGGAGATGCTGGATTGGATTGTTCGAAATACCTTTTTACAGGATCAGTCATCCAAAAGGATACGGAAACAGAGTTTGAAGGATTTTTCTATAAAAATGACCGGCCGGTAATTTTTATTTCACTTGGTAGCATTAATACTGATTTTATTGAATTTTATAAAATGTGTATTAAAACATTTGAAGGTTCGGATTATTATGTTGTGATGTCGATTGGGAAAAAGTGCAATATAAATCAATTGGGGACAATTCCGTCTAATTTTTATGTTGGAAACTTTCTGCCGCAATTAGCCATATTGAAGCAAACGGATATTTTTATCACTCATGCCGGGTTTAATAGTGTCAGTGAGGCGCTTTATTACGGAATTCCTTTGTATGCATTGCCAATGGTCAATGATCAGTACTTGGTTGCAAAAAGAATAAAGGATATGGAACTTGGCATCGTTGGCAAATTTAAAGAAATAACCCCACAGGCCTTAAGAGACGGAGTGGAGAAATTACTGTCGAATGAGCAAATCAAGGGAAATTGCCAAAGAATATCAATGCTGTTGAGAGAATCCAATCGTCTGTCTTTTGTGGCTGAAACCTTAGAAGAGATAAGTATGGGCCAGAAGGAAGACAGAATCGGGTAATCAGTTTTTCAGTAAATGGGATTAGTTTTTATGGGAAGGAAGAAGAGAAAATGATGAAAAACAAATCCAGATATGCTATTTTGGGGATTTTGAATATCTCACCAAGTACGGGTTATGACATTAAAAAATACTGTGACACTATAATCTCTGGGTTTTGGAATGAAAATTTCGGGCATATATATCCCACATTAAAAGTACTAGAGAAGGAAGGGTGTATTCGGCAAATACCAGAGGAAAAGGTATCAAGAAAGATAAAATATGAAATAACGGATGAGGGAAAATATGAACTCGTGAACTGGCTTCAGGAGGAAACACTTATGCAACCGGTTCGTTCCGAATTTATGCTGAAATTTCTATTTTCTAGCCAAATTCCAGTAGGGAAGGTCGTAGAAATGCTGAAGCATTATAAGAAGCGGCAGGAGGAAGAGCTTAATAAATACAAGGATATGGAAAAAGAATTGGAGGATGGGATTCCTGAAATTTCTGCGGAAAGAGCACGCTTTCTGAAAGCAACCTTAAGAAGAGGGATTTTAACATCGCAGGCTTCAATTAAATGGTGTGAAGAAACTATGCTGGAATTTGAGAAATAAACTTGTATTGGATAATGACCCATCGGAAAAGCAAAAAGCCAGGTGGTAAAAAATGCCTGTGTCTGGTTGAATTTTTAGACATAGAGGAAATCGATCCTTTTGACTTTGAACACCAGGAAAATATGGACGATTGGCTGATTCTTAATAAAATAGAAGATGTAATCGTTGGTACCAGCATTCCATTCACTTATAGGAACTCAAGATTTTAGGGTAACTGCTTGTTGGAAAAATACTGTAGTTTATTAGTTTAGATGAATTGGCACCATAACGTATTGCGTTAATAGAAATAGTCGAGGTATTGAAACATAAAAGTATAGTGGTTTAAGCCAGTCACTACTGCCCTACCGCCAAGGGGCCACCAGCTTCACACAGCATCTTTTTTGTATCTTCAAGGCATTGCGAGACGGTAGTTTTGATAGAGAAGGAATAGGTTGAAAAGCTTAAGTTAAGGGGGTTTTAAGTAAATATTTAGGTGTGTTTTTATTGGTTAAAGTTAGTATGTGGAAACATATTTAGACCCCCAGGGGATACTATTTGGCAAAAAGGATATTATTACGCAGAAATAAAACTATAAATAATAAATTAAAATTGGTTCTATTCATATTTATTTAATGTTATAATAATAAGTAACATATATAAAGAACGGAGGAATAATGTATGGATGAAAAGATATTTAATTTGCTAGAGACAATGTATTCCGACTTAACGAATAAAATAGACAATATGGGTAAAGAATTAAAGGAATTAAGAGATAATTCGGCTACAAAACATGATTTAGTTAGACTTGAAAATAAAATGGATCATAATCACAAGGCATTATATGACGGATATAAACTTACTTATGAAAAATTAGAAGTTCTTGAAGAAAAGGTAAATGAAATTGATAAAAAAGTAGAGAGACAAGATGTCGAAATTAGGGTTATTAAGAGCGTTAAGTAAATAATATTGAAATATTACTAGGGGATGGAGAGTTAATGCTAGCCATCCTTTCTTTTGTTTTAATCAATTAATTAAAGAAATATAGTGAATTACTTATTAGCATAATATATAATGAAATAAAATGAAATTTCAAATTAGCGAAGGGTTGGCTAAGTAGGTGTTCAGTAAATTAAAACAAATTGGGAACATGTGCCAAGAAAATTGTGGTGAATAAGAAGTAAGATGCAAAAGAATAACTGATCTTTGAAAATTGAAAAAGGTGCAATTGATAGGAAAGGTTTTCCAGTAAAAAATGGCAAAACTTCGCTAAGTATAGGAATTAAGGAATAAATTTCCTACTGATTAAACAACAGTTTTCTGATAATCTATATTCTCAAGGGTTTCAGCTATGGCTTTTGCATGTTGAACCATGCATACTAAGGCAGTCATCACAAAGAAGTTTTTAGTACCCCGGAATAAAGGGGCCTTTAACCCGTGATTGAGTACTGAATCGCCAATAACCGGTTCGATACGAGCTCTTCTTGAGTATAGATCCTTCCAGAGTTGGGATCCTCTTGGGATCTGTGTAAACCAACGGATGTCATCTTCTTGGACTCATATTCAGCTGGGTTTCAAGCACGAAAATATATGCTGTAAGAACATATCTAAAACCATGGAAATGCAGAGTTGAGTGGACATTATTACTATTTGATTAGTGAGTTGACGGAATTACTGTCAAAATGGTGGCGAGTGGATAATATTACTGTAAAAAGGTGGGAGTGAGTTGACAAGAATACTATAGCAAGAAGAGAAGGTAGAATGTTATAATTAGACTAATCATCATACGGAATAAGTGCAAGAATGATGATTAGACATGAACTTTTAAAGCGACAAATAGGAATTCGATGGAGGACAATTATGTTACTACTTAGTAGAATTATGAACCTGATCGCAGCAATTTGCTTTATTGTATATGGACTAGAGGTTGTTTGATTCTGTGAAAGGAGAGGTGGAGTATTTTTCAGAGAATAACCACCCAGCCATTATATCAACCGAAACATTTCAGGCGTTGCAGCTTGAAAAGGCTAAACGAAGTAATGTGGATAAGAGCAAAAACGGACCACAACGGAAAAATAATAAGTATAGCTCGAAGAAATAGGATTTGAGGTATATAAAAAAGGAGGATCACTCTACATGCCAAAAGGAATAGCCATAGTTGGAGGTAATGGGAGTGGAAAGACAACTCTCGGAGCTGCACTTTCTAAAGAACTGAATTACAAGCATATGGATATAGAGGACTATTATTTCAAGGAGGCAGAAAATCCATATTCACAGCCTCGCACACGTAAAGAGTTGATACAATTAATGGAACTGGATGCCGTGAAATATCCGAATTTTATCATATCGGCAGTAAATTGCGACCTTGGAGATAAAATCAATTCACTTTATGAGTGCGTCATTTATCTTAAGGTTCCTCTTGAAATTAGGCTTAAGCGTGTAAAACAACGAGCTTATGATAGGTTTGGAGACAGAGTCCTTGAGGGTGGCGATATGTATGAGCAGGAGCAGGGATTTTTTGATTCTGTTATATGGAAAAACATGGAAAAAACGGATAAGTGGGTAAAAGGTATATCCTGTCCTATTATTTCTGTTGATGGAACAAAACCTATAGATGATACTATCAGATTACTTTTGACTAAATTTCGAGAATTCCGACAGGAGGAAAACATACAATGTCACGAACGGAAAAAGTAGAATTAACGGTATTATGTTTGATACACAGGGAAAATCAGTATTTATTGCAAGATAGGGTTAGAGATGACTGGAAGGGATTTACTCTACCTGGTGGACATGTTGAAGAAGGAGAATCCATAGTAGATGCTGTAATTAGGGAAATGAAAGAGGAAACAGGATTAACTGTGTTAAATCCGAAACTGTGTGGAATTAAACAATTCCCCATTGAGAATGGCAGATATATTGTCTTTTTGTTTTGTGCGGATCGTTTTGAGGGAGAAGTTAGATCTTCAGAAGAAGGAAGTATGCATTGGGTAAAGAATGAGGAGTTGGAAAAAGCGAATCTGGTGAGCGATTTTACAGAATTACTTCAAGTTATGTTGGATGATGAGCTAACAGAATTTCAATACATAGTTGAAAATGGTGAGTGGAAAGTTGTTTTAAAATAAAGATAAAAGAGTTGCAGTAGAACATTTTGTAATGTGATTATTCCATGAATCAGTAGCAGAAAATATCCGAAAACGGAAGAACAAGAAATATAGCTTAAAAATATAGCCTAATTGAAAATACATCTCGATATGACAGAATTGTTGTCAAAACCGCATAGAATAAGAATTTTTAGCAGATTTGTATAAAGTCCCAAATAGCCTAATTATCACATGTTGAGACGTTAGTGTTGATAACAAGGGCGTAATTATTGATTTTATTGGGATTGCGGTATTTTGTATGTTGTGATTTACAAATGAAGATTTATTTATAAATCATCATTGACAAACCGGTCTATAAGGCATAGACTTATAATATAAAGTCGATATTGTATAGACCAGGGAGGTTTATCATGAAGGAATATAAGCTTACTGAAAGTGAAGAAAAGTTTGCGGAATTAATCTGGCAGAACGAGCCGATTGGTTCCGGCGATCTTGTGAAGCTATGTGAGAAAGAAATGAACTGGAAAAAATCCACGACATATACAGTGCTGAAAAAATTATGTGAAAAAGGCATTTTCCAAAATGAAAATGCTATTGTTTCATCTCTAATCACAAAGGATGAATACTACGCAAAGCAAAGCATACGTTTTGTTGAGGATACCTTTGGCGAGTCATTGCCGAAATTTCTAACAGCTTTTATCGGAGCAAAAAAATTAAGTAAGCACCAAGCTGAAGAGTTGAAAAAGTTGATTGACGAGCACAAGGAGGTGTAGCAATGAGTGAACTATTTCTTTCTATTTAAATATGAGCCTTACGGCAAGCTAAGCTATCTATAGCTTCATCTATTTCATCAGTTATCATAAATCTGCTTATT
The DNA here is from genome assembly GCA_964515895.1 of uncultured Clostridiaceae bacterium. Classification (GTDB taxonomy): domain Bacteria; phylum Bacillota; class Clostridia; order Acetivibrionales; family DUMC01; genus CAZEYH01. Next base: position 6,647 of record CAZEYH010000067.1, read on the forward strand.
ATTCCATCAGTCCATCTTTTCCTTCCAACTTCATCTTCAGATATATTGCATTTGCACATTCGTATACATGCTCTTCAAAATGGTAATAATCCAATATAAATACTGCCTCAGGGAATAATTCGCGAGCTATATTCCAAATCCATTCAGACCCATCTCCAATTATTACTACTTCCTTAACATTCTGAAACCCATTTTTAACTGCTGCAGACCATAGCATTTTCTTAAATTCCACTACACCACCGAGACTTGCTACATAATCTTTCTCAATAATTATGTGCCTTTCCTTATCTTTGTTTAATATTTTATTGTCCCTGAAGATTATACCAAGCTTTATCTCTTTCCAGCCTTCTCCACGTATTAATAACATTGAACCATCTGCTTCAATGTATATCCTGCCTGTCTTCTTGTTCTCAGGTACTTGGCTTATTGCTTTATACCGAAAAAATTTGGGGATGATTATTTTGATGAGGTTTTAGAACGTATTCGTGATATCAGGGCATCAGAAAAAAGATTCTATCAAAAAATTAAGGATATATATAGCTTATTTGTTGATTATAATCCTACTCTTGAAAGTACAAAAGATTTTTTTGCAACTGTTCAGAATAAATTACTCTATGCTGTCACAGGGTAAACTGCGGTTGAACTTATTTCTGAAAGGGTAGATAGCTCTAAAGACAATATGGGGCTAACTTCTTTTAAAGGAGCTGTGGTTCGTAAAGGAGACATAAATATTTTTAATAACTATTTATTTGAAGACGAGATAATAGATCTTAATCGTATTGTCACTATGTTTCTAGATCATGCAGAAGATATGGCTAGAGATAAAACATCTATGACAATGAATGACTGGGATAATTCACTTAATGAATTTTTAAAATTCAGACGGAGAGAAATTCTAGAAGGAAAAGGTAAAGTATCTCGCGAAGAAATGGAACGAAAGGTATTAAAGGAATATTCTATTTATAACACTCGCAGATTAAAAACTCCACCAGAAGAAGAAATAGTAGGTGAGATACCAACAATTGAAGAATAAATATTTCAATACTAATTTTAGCAAGCATTTTTCCTCCAAGGGGATACCATCTCCTTATGACATCATTATTGTCACCTCAAGGACGTTGAGTGCGTGGTATCGATAACAAGAAAATGAAGTCCGGAAAGCCTTGAAAATACTAGGGTTTATAAAATGAAAGTAAATCTATCCACTTGACTTTAGCCCTCGATAAGTGTTCTCGGGAACATATCGAGAGATAGAAAAGTAAAAAAATGAAGTAGGGTTAAGTGGACAAAACAGATGAATTAGTAGGGTTGAGGAGATAGGATAGATGACATGCGCAAATTGAGGAGATAGGATAGATGTGAAAGATGAATTAATTGAATACTTTTTCGGAGGGGGATGAATCTAATGTTTACGATGACAGCAATGGAGCTTGCACGCGCGATACGAGATAAACGTCTCGGTGTTGAAGAACTCACAAGGGCATATATTGGACGAATAGAGAAATATGATGGATCTGTTGGATTGAATGCGGTAGCGGAATTAAATGAAAATGCCATAGCACAGGCTAAAAAAAAGGATTCCTTGAAGACTGACCGGAGGAGTGGAGCCATGTTTGGATTACCAGTGCTTGTAAAGGATAATATAGATGTTTCTGGACTACATACAACGGCTGGCAGTTTTGCTCTAGCAGATAACATTGCAGTAAAAGATGCTCATATCATTGCCAATTTGCATCACGACGGTGCTTTAATATTAGGAAAAACCAACATGACTGAATTTGCAAACTATATTGGTTATGAAATGCCTGGAGGATATAGTTCGCGTGGTGGCCAAGTGAAAATGAATATGGTTACCGTGAAACGGTGGATGAGGCACTAGAACTGTTAAATTATGAAGCAATTGATTATCTAGATGAAATACTAGATGCAATTAAAAGAAACAATCTCCCGGAAGAAAAAGAAAGAGGTTTTATGAGATACTATGATGATCATGATAGTGTTAATGCAAAGATATCAAAGTATGTATTCTCTGCAGAAATAGTTGATGGAGAACTAATGGGTGTAGCTATACTTACATTAAATGATGACTTAACTGTGCAGGAGCTTGAGAAAATCAAAGATGATATAACTTCTCAAGCAACTGATTATTATGATTAGGGGTATAGGAGCAGTAACAAGGATATAAGGTAAGTTACTGCTCTAATAGCAATAAGAATATGCTAAGACTAAAATCATCAGAAGGTGCTGAAGGTTTTAGTGTTGGTGTATTTAAAAAGAATTATTTGAAATTATTCACTAAGTAACATAATCTTTGTTGGGAGATATAGGAACATGTAATATTATAATGCCCATATTATTACTATTTTTAAAATTAAGATTTAGTATGGAATAATAATTTAGATGAATTGATATAAAAAATAGATTTATATTAAAATTATAGTGAAAAGCAATTTATGTATCAAAAAATGATATAAAAATTGACACATATTTAAATTAGAAGTATAATATAATTACAGGAGGAGATAATATATCATTATATGATAAAAAGGAGGTAGTGTTATGAGTAAATTTATTGTTAATGTTAATAAATATTTAACTGCCAAGAAAATAAAAAAAGCATATATAAGTTTGAAATCAGGAATTGAGACGAATAAATTATCAAGAATATTAAATGGAGTACAAGAAGCAACCGTTAGTGATATGGAAAAAATAGCGTATGCATTAGGAGAAAAAATAGAATTTTTCCTTAAGGAGAATATTAATATTTCAAATAATAAAATCATAGATAATTTAAATGTGGTATTTTACGCTGGAGAACCAAAAGTTGAACAACAGGAATTTGGACTGAAACTAATTGATTTCTTAGAAAATATAGATGCTGTTCTAGGAGTTGAAAAAAGATTATTAAGTTCTTGTAAGGAGTGACCTAAGTGGATTTTAAGAAGTTTCAAAAGATCATTTCAAAAAATAAGAGAAATAAAGAGTTAGTGAATAAGAAATTAAAAGAATTTTATAATGAAGCAAATATGGAAAATGAGGATGATTTACTTGATATTATGCAAATAG
>CAZEYH010000068.1:0-9693 GCA_964515895.1 uncultured Clostridiaceae bacterium
TGGTGGGGGATTTTTCAACTGAAATTGTGGGGTACTTTTAGATTAACACAAACAAGTGTATGGAATAGTCGAAAAATAAAACAATTGAGTAAAAAATAATGTGCACGGGGTAAATAAGGTGAAAATGTCATTATCCTGACTGCCTTGATCAGATGGAGTTTAGTCTCCACCTGACTCCCTGAACGAAGTGAATTGACTCAACAATCAAAAAGTCATCAATCATAAAAGGTTAAGTGCGACATGGGAGTCGCATCTAACCTTTTATGGCTCCAATCATTACTCCCTGAACAAAGTACTTTTGCAAGAACGGATAGACACAAATAATTGGCAATGTTGAAACCACGATAACTCCATATTTGACAATTTCAACCATTTTCTCAAGCCTGGAAGCTGCTTCAGGGTCTAATATATTAGTGCTATCCATGGTTTTTGCAGTTAGTAAAATTTCTCTCAAATAAAGCTGAAGTGGTTGTTTGTCACGGTCTATAATAAAAATCATAGCGTTGTAATATGAATTCCAATACCCTACAGAAAGGTACAGAGCTATAACAGCTACGATAGCTTTGGATAACGGTAATACAATGTAGAAAAAGAATTTCTGATTGGAGCATCCATCTAAAAACGCTGCTTCTTGTAATTCAAGAGGAATTGTTGTTGAAAAAAATGTACGAATAATTATAATGTTATAAACTGAAACACTACCAAGAATTATTAAAACCGAACGGCTGTTAACAAGCCCGAGTCCTTTAACAATCATATAAAAAGGAATTAATCCTCCGCCAAAGTACATAGTAAATGCCATCAGGCCCATTATTAAGTTACGACCGGGCAAGTCTTTCCGAGATAAAGAGTAACCTGCAAGCAAACAAGACATTAATCCCAGCAAAGTACCGAAAGTCGTATAGATTATAGTGTTCATGTATCCGGTCCAAATACGGGTATCATCAAATACACGGCTGTAGCCCAACAAATTAAAACCTTTAGGATATAAAAGAAAGTAGCCGGAATTAACATAAGCAGGATCGGATACTGAAGCTATTAAAACAAAATAAAGCGGATATGCAACAATAAGTGTTGCTATAATGACGATGATATAAATAGTAGCATTAAATATTGAGTCACTTAAAGACATTGTAATTTTATTTTTTTTCATTACAAATCAAACCTTTCAAAGTAGTTTTTAAATAGTTTTAAATTAGTGTAATACTATGCTTATAACTTAAACAAGTTTTTATCACCATAAACTTGTATCTGAAAGCTTCCGAGCAATTTGATTTACAATAATAACAAGTGTAAAATTAATTACATTATTAAATAGCCCAATTGATGTAGAATAGCTAAATTCTGCTTGTACCAAACCAATTTTATAAGTGTAGGTAGAAATAACTTCTGAAACATTTATATTAAGTGAATTTTGCATTAGAAATACTTTTTCAAAGCCAACACTCATAAGTCTGCCAAAGTTAAGAATTAGAAGAATAACCATAGTTGGCACAATAGAGGGAATATCAATATTCCATATTCGTTGCAGTTTGTTAGCACCATCAATAATAGCTGATTCGTGTAGCTCAAGATTGACTCCGGATAAGGCAGCCATATAAATTATAGAGCTCCATCCTGAGTTCTGCCATACCCCCGACCATACATACAAATGGTAAAACCATTTAGATTCGCCAAAAAAATAAATTGCTTTACCGCCAAATGCTTTTATAATTGTATTAACGAAACCTGAGCGTGGAGATAGAAAAGCCGACATCATACCAACCAAAACTACAATTGATATAAAATGGGGCATATATGTAGCTGTTTGAGCAACTTTTTTCAGACGTATACTTGGAAGATTATGTAATGCTATTGCCAGGATAATTGGTATGGGACATCCTGCAGCCAGGCTATATAAGCTGGTAGTAAGAGTATTTTTTAATATCTGAAAGAAACGTGGTGAAGAAAAAAATATATTAAACCACTTTGTTCCGACCCAGGTACTGCCCCATATACCTGCACCGGGCGAGAAGTTTTTAAAAGCTATTTGAATGCCGTACATGGGTGCATAATGAAAAAGCAATATATATATCATGGCAGGAATTAAAAATACATACAGCATGTAGTTTCTTTTCATCAGTTTAATAATTTGTTCTCTTTTATTCTTTTTTGTTATACTATTTGTTTGATAGATTGGAATATTACTCATTAAATTTAATCTCCTTATTAAATTAATAACTTTGTTATTATCAGTTTGAAAATACAACTACTAATGATGTTTAACATTATTAGTAGTATTCTACATTTATAGTAAAGCATAAGCAGGTGTGAATTGTAAATAGCAATTATTTGAACCCATTAACAATATTTGAATATGTCGCTGAACTATACCTTTTCAAATGTTTTTATGTATTTTAAAGACGAACAAAGATTACTGTTGATTATTTTGATAAATAAGTCTGTATTCATTTGGGGTACATTTTACACACTTTTTAAATCTACGAATAAAACTGGAGGTCTGACTATATCCCAGACGAATTGCTATGTCGCCTACAGTAAGTTGTGAGTTTTGAAGCAATTCTTTGGAGAGCGCTATTTTTTTATCAGTGATAAAATCCGATATATTTATCCCTGTTTGAGCCTTAAATTGATGACTTAAATTGGATACCGACATATTGAATACTTCTGCTATAAAGTTTACACACAGGTCTTCATTTTTATAATTTTTATTTATATAATCAATAATCTGACTAATTATATGATGTGATTGAAAAAGATCGCTATTTTTATTTATTAGATTTAACGTATCATCTCTGAGATTAAATATCACATCTATAAAGGAGTTTGTATCTGTTAGTTCGTATAAGTTAAAATAATGATTATAAGTATCTATAGCATTTGAAGTAGAAATGTTTAACTTATCAATAGAACATAAAAAGATGTTGATAATATTAAAACATAGAAATATGGAAACAAAGTTGTTATGTAAGTTCTCTTTAACTATATCGATTAGAATATCAGTAATATAGATAATTTTGTCGGTACTGCCGTTTATAATTGCACTATACAAAGCATCTATGTCAATTTTAGGGTATACAAAAGGAACACTTAAAGTGCAGTTATCATCATAGAATAAAACTATATCGCTTGCAGTGGAATTTTTACTCAACCACATTGATTGCATGTATGATTTTGAAAGCCAGTTTATTTGCTCACATGCACTTCCAACAGTAATCTTTATATCGCTACCTGTATATACAGAAAGTTGTGAAGCAACATGAATTAATCTTTTTGATAATTTGTTTTGATTTTCACAATTATATCCTATCGTGAATAAATAGCAGTTGTTTTGCAGGTATTCTGCTCCATTGACTTCGTAGGTATCATACATCATAGTTTTGACAAGTTCAATAACATCTATATTTTTTTCTAATGTGTTGTGTGAATTAATAAATATGAGAGCAACACGCATGATAGGTTCAGTAAAATTGATACCTGCATGTTTGCACTCTTCAGCAAATGCATCTGTGGAAGAATTTTTGTTATGCATTAGTTTTAAGAGAATTTTTTCTCGTAACCTGTTACATTCGAGTATCTTGTATTGATTATCCAGTTTTTTAATTGCAAAAGAAACGGCATCTGTTCCGTACAAATTGTTAGGAATATCTAATCCTTTTTCCGATATAAGCTTGTTAAGACGTCTAATAGGTTTATAATTTAAAGTTGACATAATATAAGAAGCAGCACCGCCAAGTAAAAACAGAGACAAGAATGCCAAAAAAAACATTTTTTGAACATTACTTACATCGTGGTACATTATATGCTCAGGTATAATTTGGGCAATGATAAATCCATTTTTGCCGGAAGTCGCACATAGCAGACAGGATTGTTCTTCTATCTCTACCGGTTTATCTGAACCTTCTTCTATATATAACTTGATTTTGCTTACATCCAGATTTTTTACAGAGTAGAATGGATATAACTGAATGTAGTTCTTATCAAATATTACAGACTGAATATCCTGTGAGTAAACTAAAGAATCAAGTATATTTTCTGAAATAGAAAAAATAACATAACCTTCATCCATATCAGGAACAGGCATAATATAATCTAAAGTTAAAGTTCCTGTATCATATGACGGCCAGTAGGAGTTTTGGGGAAAAAGCCAGGTGGCGGATTGTATAAAAGGAAGTATTTCATCTACACTCTGCCACTCTTCATTATCAAACATCTGGTAATGTTTATAGAACGAAGTATTATAATCTCCCAAATTGGTATATAATATATCTGGACTTGCAGTGCTGTAAAAGGCAATCTGATTAAAGGATGAATGAGTAGCAGCAATTCCTTTGAGTATTTTTTGGATATTGACATAAGCATTTGTGTTATTGTAGATATACTTTTTCTGCATAACCTCTTGTTTGGAAAGCTGACCTGTTATACTAAAAAACTCCCATATTTGATTATCCAAATCAGTAGCCATACGTTCCAGATTATTCCTTTTTTGTGCAACTATTTCTTGTGAATATAACGATAAAAAATATTTATTATACACAAGAAAAAATAAGAAAGCAGAAATAGATAGAATTACCAAATAACTTAATATGTATTTTATAAATGCTTTATCGTATATATAGGTAATCAACCGGTCTATTACTTTTTTCATATCAATTCCTCATTTAACAATTTGACTTCAAAAGCTTCAAAATTTATTTTATATTTTGATTGTAACCTAAAAACCCATTCAACGTTTACACGTTGCTATTTGTAGCACCTTCCACGTCGTCCTAGGCATTTAAACCATTGAAACACAACGATTTCGGTAACAAATTCTTATACTGTTTCAGACATGAAGTTAAGTTTTACTTGCATGATAACATACAAGGAAGTAAACTTCAATGCTTTTCAAGAAGAAAGTAAACCTATTTGTACTAATGTATCCAAACAGGCTTACTTTCTTTAAAACCGGTAATGCAGCAGGATTACAGAAAAATCAGAATTTTCCAGCAACAAAATCCTGATACCATAGAATCCATTCGTAATACTTATACTCCTTTAACTGTTTGAGATGCTCTTTCCAACTTTCATCTGTAACTCCGTTTATTACACTGTTACTCTCAAAGTTTTTAATGTATTCTCTTAAATCTGTTTGTATAAATGCACGTTCCTGAACTTTAGCTTCATCAACGAAACGAGTTGGTGCATTTTCTTTAGGAAAGAAATCTTGAACCCCGGTAACAAATTTATTCCTAACAACGGATTCCGGATATTTTTCAGGATCGCTATAAGGTGTTTCGTCTATTAAAACTACCGGCATTTCGTTTACCAGCCCCCAGGTATATTTCATATTTTCTCTGGTAAAATCATCAGTAATCGTTTCAGGATATATTTCAAGAAATCCACCTTTACCGTCTTTCTCCCAGAGCTTGCCTTCCTCACCATATGCAACCGTTAATTTCATTTCTGCGGAAGAAGATAGATAATCCCACCAGCGTATTGCTGCAATAGGATTTTTGCATGCAGTAGTTATGGCAAATCCTGTTCTGCCTGCGTTAATTTTATTCTTTATACCCGAAGTAAGTTGTTGACCTTCCATTCCCGGTACATACATTGGAGGAAGCAATACATATTCTTTTGCGGTTTCAGAGTCAAGATTGGATTGTGGAGTCCACCCATAGTATGAACCGCAGATATATTCTTTTAATTTAGCATAGAATTGCTGATTTGTTTGTGAAAAACCCTCAACATCCAATAAATCTTCCTTGGCAAGTTTGTGATAATACTCAAGGAAACTTCTATATTCACTGGTGTCTATGGTTGTGTTAACAACGCCATCAACAATTTTATAATAATAAGCCTCATCTCTTCCTGCAATACCCCAAGGCCCTGCAAAATTATGAAATACTGCTGCCCAGTTATTATTGCAGAACTCCAAAGGAATTTCATCATTTTTACCGTTATCATTGGGATCACCGTTTTTAAACGCAACAAGAACATCATAAAACTCATCTATGTTTGTAGGCATGTTTTTACCTGATTTTTCCAACCATTTTTGATTAATAAATTGCACACCATCTGCATGATTCTGATAGTTGGAGAGAAACTTAGTCATCAATGTGTATACTTTTCCATTAGGCATTTTAACCAAATCCCAGCCATCACTGGCAGTAGTAATTTGCTCGCCTATCTTTTTATAGTCTCTTACTATGTTTGGTCCATATTCTTGTACCAGATCATAAAGGGATACAAGAGAATCCTTATTTTTAGCAACAGCAGATTCACTAAGTAAACCTAAGAATATATCAGGTAAATCAGATGCAAGCATAATACTAACTCTATCACTTTGAGTGCCTGATACAAGTTCAATCCATTCTATGTCTATGTTTGTTTCTTCTGCTGCTTTGATAAAGGCTGCTTTTTCATTAAAGCCATTTGACTTATCTAAAGTGTGTCTTACTACTGCTATTTTAAGAGTTTCTCTTTCCTTTACAATAGGTAAGCCGGATGCATATGTATTACCGTTTCCCACCAAGGGTATTTCATCGGGTGATGACGAAGTGTCTGCTGAAGAGTCGCCGCCGGAAGAAGTAGTTGAAGTATCGGAAGAACTACCTTTGCTTTTATCACATCCGATGAGTAAACCAACAACCATTACCAAACAGAACAATAGAGCAAAAATTTGCTTACATATTTTCATAGTTATTACCACCTTTCAATATACAATAATTTAATGTGATTATGTATGTAATTAACATTAGATGCAAAATAAAGATGTAAAATAAGGTAAGCATCAAAAAAAGTAAAAAAGCATAAGATTTATAATTTGAAGCTTAATAATTTAATAGTTTCTAAAACTTTTATATCATAGAGAAAAATTATAGTAAATAGCTATTTTTTGAAACTTGCATACATTATTTGATATGCTGTTTTTCGAAATAATTGACGAAACTATATATGTATCGGGTATTGTAAGATTTTTTTAGTTTTCTGTTCAATAATAGCCAATATAATCAAAAAAGACATATTGAAAATAAATTTCATATATGATAATATAAATAAGAAGATATTCTACTCACATTAAACTTACTAAGTGTAAGAATAAAAAAATAAGTATTGGGTGTTTGGAGGTATAGAAATGAGAGAAAAATTGTTATTTGATTTCGGATGGAGATTTTATCCTGGAGATGTAGAAATGCCTGAACCTATTGATAAGAGATCAATGTATTTACATGCCAAGACTGAACGTGCTCAATGGGGTCCTGCCGCTTACAGATATAATGAAGACGATCTAAAAAACGCTCATTATTGGGAAACAGTAGATCTTCCACATGATTATATTATTAATCAGAAACCAGATGTAAAAAACAATAATACTCTGGGATATTTTAGATATCATAATGCATGGTATCGTAACCGTTTTCGGTTAGGAGATGAGGACAGGAACAAGAGAATAACCATATTGTTTGAAGGAATAGCAACCCACGCTACAGTGTATGTAAATGGATGCCTTATAGCACGTAATTTTTGCGGATATACTTCATTTGAAGTGGATGTTACAGATGTCGTAAGGTTTAATGAAATCAATGTTGTAGCTGTGTATGTTGAAGCTACCGATCATGAAGGATGGTGGTATGAAGGAGCAGGAATCTACCGCCATGTTTGGCTTATAAAAACTTCTTTAGTTTCCGTTGATTTATGGGGCGTATGGGTAAACCCTAAAAAGGTGAATACCAACAAATGGGATGTGCCTGTTGAGACTACATTACGTAATGATACTCTTCTTCCGTCAACCGTAAAAATAAAGTCATCCATAATAGATAAGAATGGTAATAAGAAGGTGACATCGGTTGATACATTATGCATCCCGTGCAAGGACAAGGCAGTACTTAAACAAGTAATGAGTATAGAGAATCCCGAGTTATGGGATATTGATAACCCTTGTTTATATACATTAAATACTAGTGTCATAATGGACAAACGGGGGGTATGTGACGAACGTGAAGCGTGTAAAGATGAGATAAATTCATTGGAAATAGATAGCATCAATACGAGATTTGGATTTCGCACGATAGATTTTTCACCGGAAAAAGGGTTTTTCTTAAATGGAAGAAATGTGAAGATAAAAGGTGTATGCTGTCATCAGGATTATGGCCTTACAGGGAAAGCCATGCCTGACAGAGTACATCGATACAGACTGAGAAGACTGAAAGAAATGGGTGCAAATGGTTATCGTACAGCTCATTATCCTAATGGGGAAGTTACCATGGATGCACTGGATGAAATGGGTTTTCTGGTAATGGCAGAAACACGCAGGTTTGAATCAACTGAGGAAGGATTTAAGCAACTTGAAATGATGCTCAAGCGGGATCGTAATCGTCCATCGGTTATATTATGGAGTGTAGGAAACGAAGAGCCTTTAAGCTTCATTGAACAAGGTAGAAGGATCATGCAGTCAATGACTGCTTTTGTTAAAAAATATGATACATCAAGACCTGTTACCATAGCTGTTTCTCGTGACCCTATAAGTTCAACGGTATATGATGTAGCAGAGGTTATAGGCATAAACTATAATTTGCATCAATACGATGACATACATAAAAAATATCCTGATAAACCTATTGTAGCATCGGAATGCTGCGCTGTTGGTACTACCCGTGGGTGGTATTTGGATGATGCTCCCGAACATGGTTATCTTACAGCATATGATCATCCAGTTGGACATTATGTGGTTACTCGAGAAGATACATGGAAGCATTTTATGGAAAGAGACTGGGTTGCCGGGGGATATCAATGGGCCGGAATTGAACATCGGGGAGAAACTGTTTGGCCAAGGCTCTGTTCACAATCGGGAGCTTTAGATTTATTCTTGCAGCCAAAGGATGCTTATTACCAGAATATGTCTCATTGGATCGATGCCCCCATGGTACATTTATTACCTCATTGGAATCTTCAGGGACGGGACGGCGAACTTATTCCGGTATGGGCATATACAAATTGCGAGGAAGTTGAATTATACCAGGATGGTAAAAGCCTTGGAGTGCAAAGACCGGATAAATATACTCATGTTGAATGGATGGTTGAATACAAGCCGGGGATACTGAAAGTGGAAGGACGCAATAACGGCAAAACTGTTGTTTCAAAGACAGTAGAGACAACCGGTCCTGCAGCAGTGCTGAAACTGCGGCTTGAGGATGGCAATGTTTGTGCTGACAACGAAGATTTGGCCATTATTACCTGCTGGTGTGAAGATAAGGAAGGCCGCGTTATTCCGGATGCTTCTCCGTTTATACATTTTAGTACTAATCGTTTTGGAAGAATAATAGGAACAGGTTCAGATGTTTGTGATCATACTCCGGTAAACAGCCTTGTAAGGAGAATGCGTGCAGGTTTGTGTTCTGTAGCAGTAAAAGTAGGTAGTGAAGCCGGAATTCTGAGAGTGTATGCTAAGGCAGATGGACTTGCACCTGCCAGATTAGATATTGAGTTGGTTAAAGCTGAGAGAAGGCCATGGGTCCTCCACGAGCACAGTCAATAATAAAGGAAGTATATATGCCGGGAGTTGATAAAGGCTATCGTTGAATTTTACCTTATTATTTGTGGAAAGCAGAAAACTCCAATAGAGCTAACTGAGATGTCATGAAACAGTTACACCTAGTTACCTAGATTTTGTACAAACATTGAACCTTGAAAATGTAACATATTGACATCCAT
>CAZEYH010000069.1:0-2860 GCA_964515895.1 uncultured Clostridiaceae bacterium
CGCTCTGATAAGTGAACGGGATGTTAATAATACCATTACAGTTCAGGGCTTTAATGGTAAACCTCATGTTCCTGAAGATGTTTTAAATGTAGGAAATTCAGGCACAACTTTAAGATTAGGACTATCTATGGCTGCACTGGCAGAAGGATATACAGTTTTCACAGGTGATGAGCAAATAAGAAAGAGGGACCTGGATTCTTTAATTAGTGCTATTAACAACCTTGGTGGCAATGCCTTTTCAACAAGAAATAATGGGAGAGCACCCGTTGTAATAAAAGGCATAATGAAAGGTGGCAAAACTGATATTGATGCTTATACTTCTCAGTTCCTATCTTCTTTACTGGTTAGTTGTCCCCTATTACAAAATGATACAGAAATTCATATTATTCGGTTAAATGAGGTTCCATACGCTGAAATGACTTTGTGGTGGTTGGAAAAACAAGGTATAAAATATGAAAACGATAATTTTAAAAGTATATATATATATGGTGGACAAAAGTACAAAAGTTTTAAGGAACCAATGCCTGGCGATTTTTCATCTGCAACGTTTTTTATGGTTTTAGCTGCTATATCTAGAAGTGAGATTGTATTAGAGAATTTGGATATGGATGATCCCCAGGGAGACAAGCTGATACTTTCTATTCTTAAAGATATGGGAGCAAAAATTAGTTTTGATAATGATTTAATAATTATTAAAGGTAATGAACTAAGGGGAAGAGAAATAGATATGAATTCTGTTCCTGATGCACTACCTGCAATGGCAGTTGCAGGTTGCTTTGCTAAAGGTGAAACGAGGCTTGTTAATGTACCTCAAGCAAGATTAAAAGAAACTGACAGGATTAGTGTCATGTGTCGAGAACTTAAGAAAATGGGAGCTGATATATCCGAACTCCCTGATGGATTAATTATTAGAAGAAGCAAATTAACGGGGTGTGAAGTTAACGGACATTATGACCACAGGATTGTGATGGCACTTGCTGTAGCAGGACTTAATGCTGAAGGCACCACTACTATAGATACTGCTGAATCGATAAATATTACATTCCCGGAGTTTGTCCATTTGGTGCGCAAATGTGGTTATAGTATTACACTTATTGCTGATTAAATAATTAAGTGCTAAAAAGTGCTAAAATACAAAAAATAAAAATATTATGAAAGGAGAAAGCCGCTGTTTATATTTTAAGCGGCAGCAGGATTTAGTATGATGGGAAATACCTTTGGCCGCTTGTTTAGGATTACTACAAGCGGAGAGTCTTATGGTGGAGGATTCCGCAAGAGCTTGGACATACCTGAAGAATTGTATGGGGGTCTTATAACTATTATTGATGGAGTACCTCCGGGGATAACTGTAACTCCTGAATTAATACAAAATGAACTTGATAAAAGAAAACCGGGACAATCAGCACTAAGCACTCCCAGAAAAGAAAAAGACAGGGTATATATTTTTTCAGGTGTTATGGAAAATTATCTTACAACAGGAGCACCTGTGGGTATTCTTATACCAAATACAGACATTGAGGATGTACATATAGAACAACATAGGGCAAATAAAGATTTTATACGTCCCGGACAAGCGGCATACACCTATTATAAAAAATATGGACAATTTACAGACTGGGCAGGTGCAGGTCGTGCATCAGGACGTGAAACAGCAGCAAGAGTTGCAGGAGGAGCTGTAGCCAAGGTTATACTTGATAAAATAGGTATTGATGTAATAGCTTTTATTACTGAATCTCATGGTATAAAAGCCGGACCTGTAAGCTATGAAATGGCAAAAGCTAATTATAGAAAAAACGAGCTAAATTGCCCTGATTTGGAAAAGGCAGAAGAGATGATACAGGACCTTCTAAAAGTTAAGGCAATTGGTGATTCTTGTGGAGGAGTTGTTGAAATTATTGCCAAGGGAGTTCCTGCAGGTTTGGGAGAACCTGTATTTGATAAATTAAGTGCAACAATTGCTCATGGTATTATGTCGATTGGAGGAATTAAAGGCATAGAATTCGGAGAAGGCTTTAAACATGCTAAGCTAAAGGGTTCTGAGTCTAATGATACTCCCTTTTATGATAAAACATCGGGAAAAATAAAATTTAAGACTAATAGAGCAGGTGGGCTGCTAGGAGGAATATCTAATGGAGAAGAGATTAGGATTAGAGTAGCAGTGAAACCAACTCCTACTATAATGAGAGAACAGGATACGGTTGATATTAGTAAAATGAAAAATATTACTCACCGATTTACTTCCCGTAGTGATCCGTCAATTTGCCCAAGGATATATCCGGTGTGTGAAGCTATGGCAAGAATTGCAATATTAGATGCAATTTACATGTCAAAGGCTTATAGAATGTTGGCAGATAATATTGACGCCAAATGGGATATTTTGTAGTATAATGGTATAAAATGTAGTATAATATAGTATATTAAAGTATATTATAATGAGAAAACTTGTTACATAAATATTTAGAAGATTGGATAAGGTTTCCGGGAAAGGCGGGGTGGTATGGTATTAGGGGGAATATTGTATTAATAGGGATGCCCGGTTCAGGCAAAAGTACTATAGGTGCCGGTCTGGCAGCTAAATTAGGGAGAAACTTTATTGATACCGATACTATAATACGAAAAACTGAAAAAATGGATTTAAAAGATATTGTAAATGAAAGAGGACTAGAAAGCTTTCTTAAAATACAGGAATATAATATTTTAAATCTTAAAGCAAAAGATAGTGTAATTGCTACTGGAGGAAGTGTTATATATAGCAATAATTCGATGACTCATTTAAAAAAAGATGGTGTTGTAGTTTATTTAAAATTAGGAATTAATGAACTTATGAAAAGACAAGAACCTGGAAGAAGATATGCAAGAA
>CAZEYH010000069.1:2870-9623 GCA_964515895.1 uncultured Clostridiaceae bacterium
CAGAGTTTTATAGACTTATTTGAAGAAAGGTTACATTTATATGATAGATTTTCAGATATTACTGTTGATTGCTCCGATAAGAATGTTGATCAGATAATTAAGGAAGTAATTAAATGGATATCTCTTTATACACTGAAGTTTAAGTCTATGAAATAAAATTTAAAAACTGACTATGAAATGACTATAGTAGTAAAGGATGTCTAGAAAAATGGAACCCATGATTTCACTTTTGATTGTTGGGAACAATCAATTTATGATAGAAATGCTGCTTGAGGTATTTGAAAATTATTATGATATAAATGTAGTTGGTGTTGCAAAAAGCAATTTGAAAGTAATTGACTTAGTAAAAGAGTTAAAACCTCATATAGTTTTGCTGGATGTTATTGAGCCAGGTGCAAAGGAAATCAAAATATTAAAAGAATTCAATAAAATTAAAAAAGATGATAGGCCTATATTTATAATCCTTTCAGAAAAAGGGAATAATGAAAAAATTAAAAAGGTTATTACTCTAGGTGTTAAAGAATACCTTATAAAGCCTCTTGGTACTGATGTATTGGTATCACGAATAAGACAGGTTTATATTGAATATTATAATGTAAAGAAGTCTAAACCTTTTAAGAACCCTGACACTGTTAATGAAATAAATTCAATAACAACAAAGTTATTATACAATATTGGCATATTACCCCACTTACTTGGTTATAAGTATATTAAAGAAGCTATGTTGTATATGGCTGATAATCCAGAAAAGTGCAAACCATTAAATAAGGTTTTATACCCATTAATTGCAGAAGAATTTAGAACTACATCTATTAGAGTTGAAAGAGCTATTAGAAATGCAATTGAAAGTGCATGGAAGCGAAACGAGAAATTAGATAAAAATGTGGTAAAAGAAAACAATATACTTGGAATATTTGACAAAAAGCCAACAAACTCCCAGCTTATTTTTGCTCTAATTGATATTGTAGAAAATAACATAGATAATACTGATTTAAAGAAGTAGAAAAACTTATAAAAGTAGAAAGGCCCTGTACAAACCAGAGCCCAAAAACATTAAATATGTATAAAAAATAATTACTTTACTTTTTCTTTTAAGCCTTTTCCAGCTCTAAATACTGGTGCTTTGGACGCCGGTATAGTGATTTCTTCTCCAGTTTGTGGATTTCTACCTTTCCTTTCTGCTCTATCTCTCACTTCAAAAGTACCGAAACCAACTAGTACAACTTTTTCACCTGCTTGAAGAGATTCTTCTACAGATGAAATAAATGCATTCAAAGCAGCTTCACTATTTTTCTTGCTCAAGCCTGACTTTAATGCAATAGAATTAATTAATTCAGTTTTATTCATAATTATAACCTCCTGTATTTGAAATTGACACCATTTTATAATGAAACATGCATTAAGTCAAGGTTTTCATCAAAAAATATGTTAATTTTCATTAAAAAAACTGAATTATAGATAAATCTATTACATTATGAAAATAAAAATGTAAAAATAGCAAAAAACTGAGAAAAATGTAATATAAATTATATGTTTTAAATTAACTTTAAGGCACAACCCTAATATCTATATCATCTCCTAACAAACCTTTTAATTTTTTATAAAACACGTTATCTGTCTGATCTTGTGGAGATTTTCCCAATACAATGCAATTAATTCTTTTTTCCTTTGCGAAATCAGCAATACATTTAGCTATATTATCAGATTTCAATACTGACAAATCAGCACCTATAGATTTAGAAATTTCAAAAAGGTATTGAAGTGCTTCACCTTCTTTTGGATTATCTAAAAAATTCAAACCATCTTTTGCAACATGGATTACATAAATATCTCCTTTAAATTCCTTCCTTAAAGCTACAGCGTTAATTATTAGCCTCTCACAAGTTTTTTGTTGAGTTACACAAACCAGTATATTTTTCATTGGGTCTAAAGTAACCCTCCTTTCAACCTTGAAACAATTCTTCCCACTGATATTATATCAAAATGAACCAGAAAAATGTTGCAAGATATATTTCATTTGTATTTCATTTTATTGATTTTTGGCTACATATGTATTAGAATACTAATTGTATACATACTTAATGGATTGGAGGTCAGTAAATTAATGAAAGTTATTGATGCAACCGAGATTATTCATATTGTAGAAAACTTATGCATAAATGCCAATTATCATCTTAACAATGACATATTAGAAGCTTTGCAAGAAAAACTGAATGCTGAGGAATCTGATGTAGGAGCGCATATTATTGACAAAATTATTGAGAATGCAAACATAGCAAAAACGGAAGAAATGGCTATGTGTCAGGATACAGGAATGGCAGTAGTATTTGTAGAAATCGGTCAAGATGTATATATTTCCGGTGGTAGTTTATCGGAGGCTATAAATGAAGGTGTGAGGAGAGGATACAAAAAAGGGTTTTTGAGAAAGTCAGTTGTTAGAGATCCTATAGAAAGAGTTAATACAGAAGATAATACTCCTGCTGTAATTCATTATGATATCGTAAGAGGGGACAAGCTAAAGATTACTGTAGCTCCGAAGGGATTTGGAAGTGAGAATATGAGCGCATTAAAAATGTTAAAACCGGCAGATGGAATCGAAGGGGTAAAGAAATTTATAATTGAAGCAGTTAATAATGCAGGACCTAATCCATGTCCCCCTATAGTATTGGGCGTTGGTATTGGGGGCACTATGGAAAAAGCAGCCATACTGGCAAAGAAAGCTTTAATAAGACCAATTAATATAAGAAACAGTATAGAGTATGTTAAGAACCTTGAAATAGAACTTCTTGAAAAGATTAATAAACTTGGAATAGGACCACTTGGATTGGGAGGAAGAACTACAGCCCTTGCTGTTAATATTGAAGTTTTTCCTACTCATATAGCAGGCCTTCCCGTAGCAGTAAATATGAGTTGTCATGCTACAAGACACGCAGAAGCAGTTTTATAAGGAGGTTAAAATGAAGTATACATTAAATACACCTTTGGATAAGGATATGATAAAAAAACTTAAGGCAGGGGACCAAGTAATAATAAATGGTATTATATATACAGCTAGAGATGCAGCCCATAAGCTCATGATAACAATGTTGCAGCAAGGTGAAAAACTACCATTTGATATAAAAGGACAAGTAATTTACTATGTTGGTCCATGTCCTGCTAAGCCGGGTAAAATAATCGGTTCTGCCGGACCTACTACAAGTGGCAGGATGGATGCTTATACTCCAATCCTAATTGAACAGGGACTTGCCGGAATGATTGGAAAAGGATTAAGAAGTTCTGAAGTTATCGAATCAATGATAAAACATGGTTCAGTATACTTTGGTGCTATTGGCGGCGCCGGTGCACTAATAGCAAAACATATAGTTTATCAGGAAGTAATAGCTTTTCCGGAGCTCGGACCAGAAGCACTAAGGAGGATAGAAGTTAAAGATTTTCCTGCCTTTGTTGTTATAGATAGCTATGGTAATAATTTATATAATATAGGACAGGAAAAGTATAAAATTATTTGATGTGAAAAAGATAAAATAGAAAATTATATAAAATAATATTTTATTTATGGAAATAATAGATATAATAGATATATAACAAAAATTATATAAAAATAAAAAAACTAGGAAATTAACTAGTGAATTAAAAAGGTTTGTTAATTGAGCTTTAAAACACAAATCTTAAAAATAATAATCATAGGGAGTGAGAAATATGCCGAAAATAACATCAGATATGATAATATCTGAAGTATTGAATATGGACAAAGGTACAGTGCCTATATTCTTGAATAACGGGCTGTACTGTCTTGGATGCCCATCCGCTTCTGGTGAAAGCATTGAAGATGCATGTGAAATACATGGGTTGGATTGCGATAAATTGATCAGAGAACTTAATGAGTATTTGGGGAAAAAGGAAGAAAAATAAGTTAACCGGTAGATTAAAAACATTATTTTTCTTTTGAACTAAAATCTGAATAATACGCTATAGTCAATGCTATATAATATTAGGATATTAGGGTGCATTCTTATTTTATTATCCGGATGCACCCTAATATTATTTTTATATTACAAATCGTAGGAATAACTTCCTAAACACATAATCACAAAATGCATCCATAGACTTTCCTCAAATTATTACTTAAAAAATCTAACAATACCATACCATATTTTGCATTATATTAAGAAAATGTGCACAAATTAAAAAAATATGTTGACAAAACACTACATTATGTTGTAGTATAATCTTTGGGTTCAAAAACAAACTTATGGGCCATTAGCTCAGTCGGCAGAGCACTTGACTTTTAATCAAGGCGTCCCGCGTTCGAGTCGCGGATGGCTCACCAAAGTACATCTATAAACACCAATTTATTTTAGGCAAATTAAAGAATGCCTGACTTAAAAGAATCAGGTGGTGTTATGGATTTTACACTATAATTTAATTTTCCTGTAGGGACCTCCACATTAACCTTATCATTAATCTTTTTAAATAAAAGAGCTTTACCAAGTGGTGATAAACAAGAAGCGCAGTCGTATCCAGATTTTAGGTTGTTAGAAAAAGGTAGTACTATGCGGTATCTATATGTTTCATTGTCTTCCATATCTTCGACTTCTACTACACTACCTATTATTACTATAGGATGAATTTTATTGTCTTTTTTGACAACTTTTGGACTTTTAACATAATTCTTTAAGGTAACTACATATTCTCTAAAGAAATTTTCTAACTTTTTGCTTTCTTCAGTTTCCTCTGTAAAGTACTCTTTTAACAACATTTCTCTACTTTCTTCAACTATATTTAAATGGTCTAAAAGTAATTGTAAAACTTCATCAGAAGTATTTGTTTTGTTCATTTGCATCTCCCTTTTCACGAAGTATTTAGAGCAAAAAATAAGCAAAAAATACACAATAAGGCACTTCACAGTATTCCCATGAAATGCCTATATATATCTTAACATATATGTTAATGCCTGTCAATGATTGCCGGATTTGCGGTTCTCTATTAAATGCAAAGGCGCATCATAATAATATAAAAACAGCTATAATTGTATAGGAAATATTTAAAAATTTTATTAAATTGCATAATGAAGAAATAAAAACGAGCCTTATACTATCGCTAATGGATTGATAACAACCTTTGATAGTAAAAGTCTAATGGAAGTCAAACAGTGGCATTATACCATCTCCCTATGACATTATTATTGTACTCTCAAAGCATACAGAAGTTTTAGTACTGTCGCAAGGAAAAAGCAATCCCTTCTAATAAAGGGATTGCCAAAAGTATTTTTATGTATCAAATAATTTATACTCTTTTATATACTATATTTCCATTTATAATGGTAATATAAGTTTGATAATCAATATCTTTAATAGGGTTTCCGTCAAAAATTACAATATCAGCATCCTTTCCAGGTTCAATGCTGCCTACTCTGTCTGAAATGCCAGTAATTTCAGCAGCATTTATTGTTATTGCCTTTAAAGCATCAATTTCATCAAGTCCTGCTTTATGCGCTAGTCCAGCGCACAATGATAACTGATGTAGAGGCGTTACAGGAGAATCAGTAGTTATGGCTACTTTAACCCCTGCTTCCACAAGAACCCTTGGAGTTTCCCATGTTTTATTTTGTAATTCAAATTTTGATCTATGTCCAAAAGAAGGACCTACTATTGTACCTTTGCCTTCTTTAGCTAAGTCGTCAGCTATAAGATGACCTTCAGAGCAGTGATCAAGAGTAATATCAATGTCAAATTCTTTGGCTATTCTTATAGCAGTAAATATGTCATCTGCTCTGTGAGCATGTGCTTTTATTGGAATTTCTTTTTTAATTACAGGAATCATAGCTTCAAGCCTCATATCAAAATCAGGCGTTTTACCTTCTTGTTTAGCTTTTTCCTTCTTTTCCATATATACTTTAGTTTTAAATAAAGTCTCCCTAATTAAAGCAGCAATCCCCATTCTTGTCATAGGGGTTTTCTTTTGAGTGTTATAAATTCTCTTAGGATTTTCTCCAAATGCAACCTTCATGGCTACTGGATCCTTTACAACCATGTCATCTGCTCTATGACCGTAAGTTTTTATAGCCACAACAGTGCCTCCAATAACATTTGCACTTCCAGGTCCAGTAACAGTTGTAGTTACACCGCTTTGATAAGCCTCTTTTAAAGTAATATCCATTGGATTAAGTCCATCTATTGCTCTTACATGTGGTGTTATAGGATCTGTCATTTCATTATAATCTGCACCCTCAAAACCAATGGAGCTTTCATGTAGTCCTAGATGACAATGAGCTTCTACAAAGCCTGGAGTTACCATTCTTCCATCAGCATCAATTATTTCGCAGTCACAAGGTACATCATGGTTTTTTACTACATCAATAATCTTTCCAGCATCAATTAAAATTGAACCATTCTCAATTACTTCGCCTGTCATAGTATAAATTAAACCATTTTTAATTAGCAGCATTATATCACCCTTTTGTTATATATTGTAATTAAGTATAGTATAGCAGAAAATACTTAGAAAAACAAAGATAAATCCACTATATCAAGGCTAATATATAAAAGCGAACCATTTAGACCGTGGATGAGTACAAATTATGTGAAAAACTAACTTCACCAAACCTCGGTTTCCGAAAAATCAGCAAAAAATTGATTGATATGTTCCCCAGAACGTAAGGGCCAAAATCAACCAAAGACATCAATTATGTCCTCTCGAGCCATGTCGAGACGGTTTGTTTGATGTCAAGAGAAGAAAAATAAAATGCAGCTA
>CAZEYH010000070.1:0-9596 GCA_964515895.1 uncultured Clostridiaceae bacterium
AAATAGGTAAAACATCATAGAACATAGCTTTTTTGCTATCTCCACCGGCCCTCATGACACCCATAATCAAGACGCTTGCCAAGCTACGGAATGGCATATAAAGCGCAAAAATAGCAATTATAATTTTGGCAAGATGTTTTGTTTCAGGTGTTAAGCTACCAAAGAATGTTTCAACGAAACTATTATTGATTGTTAACATTCCAATCATAATAAAAATTCCCATTTCAAGCCCTATAATTGCTAACCGATAAGCATTTAGTTTTGCACAATCATATCGTTTTTTGCCTATATCATTACCCAGAATGATTACAGCTCCAATTCCTATTCCATAAAAGAAAGCGTTAAACAATTCTTCTAAGGTTTTTGCAATACTAAGTGCAGATACACTGATTGCGCCCATTCTTCCAAAAATGATGTTGAATGAAGCTAAACCGATTCCCCAGAAACTTTCGTTTAGCACAATATGATATGTATTTCTTATAAAACTTGTAAAATTATCCTTGTTAAGCCACTTAATGTCTTGTATTTTTAGATGATATTTTTTGTCTATAAACTTGATATATAATACAATACATATAAGAAACTCAACAATTCGAGATATGAGTGTAGATATAGCAGCACCTTGTATACCATAGGATGGAATATTACCATAACCGCATATTAATATATAATTTAAAAGTGTTTTAAGTGATAAAGACATTATTGTTATACCCATACTATAATGTGCTTTTTTGTCAGAACGAAATAAAGCAAAAAACGAACTGGAAATTCCATGAAGCAAATAGCTTAGTGCTGCAATTACCAAATATTTGCTGCCACTTTCAATCAGCTCCGGCTGATCAGTAAAAATGGACATTACTATGCCAGGAGTAAAGAAAGCAAAAATTGCAACAAACAAATTTACCAAGAATACCAACATTGTTGTTATGATAAATGTTTTCTTAACACCATCTTCATCTTCAGCAGCAAAGTATCGTGATAAAAAAACCGAAGCACCACTGGTAAAACCAAAGGTAATCAAATTTGTGATAAATGCAAATTGACCTGCAAGGGACACAGACGAAATGGCATTTTCACCCAATTTCTTTATAATTGCTACATCTATAATAGCAAGAATTGACGAAGACATATTTTGTAGTGCAATAGGAATAGCGATAAAAAATAATTTTTTTAAAAAACTTTTGTCAGGAATTAAAACTTCTCTTAAACTGTACATAATAACCTCCCAAATAACTTCTAAAATCGCATATACACTTTTTACGGATAATATTGTATAATATTATAAATGTTTCATTTATTTGTTTCGTGTCAAACAGGACATTTTTTATGACAAAAATTGCTATAAAGGAGAGTCTTATGAATTCACGGTTTGCTATAGAAAGAGAGAAGAATAATAAAATATACTATAAGGAATATGTAAATGATTTTTGTTTTCCACATTTTCATTCGCAAATAGAGCTCTACTTCATTACAGATGGAGAAATGGATATTGTTATTAACAGCCATCAAAAACTTCTTAAGAAAGGTGAACTTGCTGTTTCTTTAAGCTATGATACACATCAGTATAAAACAAACAGATATTCACGTTCTGAGGTATTCATAATTCCTTTGTACTTGGCAGACAAATTTCAGGCACTTATAAAAAAACAACGAGTAGTACAGCCATTTATTACACATTCTGATTCAGTAGAATTTATTCGTGAATGTATTAAAAAAATCAAATTAGGGAATTTATCTGATTTAGAAATCCAAGGATATATTTACTTAATTTTGGGCAAGGTTCATAAATTTATTAGTTTAGAGCCTACCGATGAACATATTTGTGTTGATTTATCTTCCAAAATTTTGTTTTATCTAAACAACCATTTTAAAGAGAATATAAGCTTAAATTCTTTGGCTCATGATTTAGGATACAGCCAGTATTATATTTCCCGTTATTTTAAAAAGTGCTTTTGTATTGGTTTTAATCAATACCTCACCATGCTACGTTTGAGAAATGCTGTTACACTTTTGTCTCTTGGTAAATTTAATATTACATATTGTGCATTAGAAAGTGGTTTCAATTCTATGCGTACTTTTTACCGTGCCTTTTCTAAAGAATTCGGAAAAACACCTAAAGAATATGTGGAGGACCTAAAATAAGTTTTATTAATTCACGAAAATAATACAGGAAACTTATCTTGAGTATATTTACAGTTTAGGTTACTGAATCAATTTATAGCTAAGTTGTGTGGAGATAAATGCCTACTTTCCTTGTCAGTTTGTCAGCTTGTCAGCAGTATACTTGACACACGCAGTACTCAAAGCTATAATTTATGATAATATAGAAAATTTAACATAGAAGAAAATTGTAAAGAAATGCTAATAAAAAACAGTAAAGGCTACTAAGGTATGATATTTTGGAACACAATAAAACATTACAGGAATATATTTATTTTAATGTGGGGTGGGTTCTAATGTACCGTGTAATGATTGTGGAGGACGAAATCATAGTGAGAGTATGGCTCAAAAGTATGATTAACTGGGAAAGATTGGGTCTTAAGGTGGTAGCGGATACCGGAAATGGTAAAGAGGCACTGCAGTTATATGAGGAGTATAAACCTGAAATTATAATAACTGACTTACGTATGCCAATAATGGGAGGCATGGAGCTGATACGTGAAATCCGAAAGACTGACAAAACCACCCGTGTTATTATCTTGACATGTCTTGATGAGTTCGCAATACTCAAGGAGGCAATCAGCCTTGATGTTTCCGGCTATGTGCTAAAGCTTAGTTCAGAGGTTGATGAAATTGAATGTGAATTAAAGAAAGTTATAGAGGAGCTTGAGTCAAATGAGGAGGTTTTAAAAAATATACCTTGGGTAGACCAATCAATGATTCTGGATCAGATAATTCGGGATTTCATTATATATCAAAAAATACCTGTAGAGGCATTTATACAATGCATAGAGATGTTTTCACTGAATTTTGAACCAAGGATGATGCGTGTAATAATGCTAAGATTACAGGGTTACGACCGCATTAAAAAAGAACAAAACGACTTACGTGGTCAACATATACGCAAAGCAGTTCTGGATATTTTGCAACAAACTCTTGAACACTTTAAGTGCGGACATGCTTTCCATGACTATAAAGCTGATTTTATACTATTGACAAGCTTTGACGGAATGGATATGGATCAAGCTGATGAGATGTTGGATGACTTGTATAACGCTCTGTGTGACAATATAAGTACATATCTTGCCTGTGAAGTGCGAGTGGGGATAAGCGATATGGCTGATGGCTACACATGTCTGCCTGCACTAAGACAACAGGCACTTGATATGATTAATCATGGCACGCAAGAAGTTCCGGTGAAGCTTTCTGCTGCACTGGATTTTATAAACAGTCATTATACCGAAGATTTATCACTGCAGACAGTAGCAGACTATGTTGGTGTCACAAGTAATTATTTGGGACATTTATTTCGACAGCACCTGGGTGATTCTTTTTGCAATATGCTAAATGGTATACGTATTGAGCAAGCCAAAAAGCTGTTGGCTAACCCTTCTTATAGAGTATACGAGATAGCTGAGAAAGTGGGTTTTTTTAATACAAATTACTTTTTCAGGTTATTCAAACGTCTAACAGGACTAACCCCAAATGAGTATAGGGCAGGTAGATTTTCAAATGAATAATAAATTTTTCAGTGGTATAAGGGGTAAATTTCTGTTGTACTTCACAATTGGTATGGTAATTACAGTAATAGCAGTATCATTGGTAAGTTATCTCACCATAAACGATGTCCTTGATAGAATAAATGATCGTACCATGCAAGCGGAATTTAGCCAAATAACTTCAGGAACTGAGAAGCTTTTTGGAGATATCGAACAGATTATAGAGACAAGTCATCTAAATAGGGATATGGCACGAATGCTTCTAAATTATAAGAATCTTTCCATTCCTGATTTAACTTATACGATAAATTCTTATGCCAAAATAGTATCAAGCTTGACAGGCAGTTATTCCTACATCAACTCTGTATATATATTCATAAACGATGAACATATTCTGGCATTAAGCACTAACAGCATAAGACAGATTAACTATGAAATTGATTACCCTTCAAAGAAAGTGTTGAATGCTATTGCAGAATCCTCAAGAGGCTATGTTATAAAAGGTGGAGTGAATACTGCTGATTTTCCATTGCTTAGTAAAAATACCGTAAGCACACCACTTATCATGGTGATAAAAAACATGTATATAGGCTCTAGTAGGATTACGATTTTGATGAATATATATGAAAATGAATTATTTTCTCTCTATTCCGGATTGGTGAAGAACTTGTCTCGTAAAATCCGTATAATTACACAGGATGGAATGATAGTATCATCGGCGGATAAATCGGAGATTGGTGCGCAATACAAATTTTTTGATAAGATTTCTGTAATAAGTCCTAACTCTTACACCGTTGATGATGAAAAGCAGTTGCGTATCAACTGGAAAAATATAACCAACTATGATTTGATAGTTGTAAGTGAGATATTATCAGCGGAGTACATGAGAGATTTGGAGTCTATAGAAAAACGAATTGTTACAGTTTTCCTATGTGGTATGGGTATTACATGTATTTTGTTTTTTATCTGGGTTTGGCATACTCTTGAACCCATCAACAAGCTAATGGTGAGCATGCAATACGCTGGAAAAGGTGATTATAGCATGAGGTTAGCTGTTACAGGGCGTGATGAGTTATCCCTCATAGCAAATCAGTATAATACAATGCTGACCGACTTGCAGCAACTTACTGATAATAAGACAAAGATAGAGGCAGAGCTTAGAGAGAAGGAGTTAAAAGCCTTGCGCAACCAAATAAATCCGCACTTTCTCTACAATACACTTAATACAGTTAAGTGTATTGCAGGAATAAACGGAGACATGAAAGTTTCGCGTTGTATAACACTACTTGGTGGTATAATTGAACCGCTATATAAGAATGATACTCCAATCTGGACTTTGCAAGAGGAACTAAATAATGTAAAAATATATTTGGATATTATGAATGTACGCTATTGTAATGAAATTAGCTATGAGAAGGATGTACCGGAGGAACTTGAAAACCTGTTTGTCATGCGTTTTATAATACAACCATTGGTTGAAAATGCAATTAGCCATGGTTTCTCAACCAGAAGCTATAAAGGGGCAATAAGGCTTAGTGCTCGTATGCAAGTAGAATTACTTATATACGTGGAGGACAACGGTACCGGTATGACTGATACACAAATAGTAGAATACAATGAAGCCCTAAATAAATGTACAGATACAGGTGGTATAGGCATGATGAACGTCAATCGAAGACTACGTCTTCGTTACGGAGATGATTACGGTATTACGTTGTCACGTTCCGGAAAAGGAGGATTATGTGTAGTAGTAAAGTTACCGATTAATGCTTAAACTTTGCTTAGTTCAATTCCGTTTGTTTGTAGAACATAATCACATAAGATATTTGCCTTTTGAATAATAGCAAAGAAATATATTATATGTTCACTACAAATCTTTGATTTATGCAGTATTTCATAAAATTATATAACAATACATTAAATAAATTAATCAGATATATACATATGTGCACTAAATTGATGGATAGTATAGTGTGAAATTATATTGTTTACATGATAATTACAATTTACATACAATACTTCTAACTATATAATTAATGTTAGACTTAATATATTACATGCTTTTATGGAGGAAGAATAATGCGAAAAGAAATCGCTACAACCAAAAAAGTTCGGACAAAAATAAGACCTGAAGATTTAAAACTTACTCTAATGGCACTTCCGTTTGTGATATATATTATAGCGTTTTATTATGTGCCAATTTTTGGTTGGTCACTAGCTTTTACTAATTACAGACCAGGCCGAACATGGGATAAATTAGAGTTTGTAGGATTAAAATACTTTAAACTAATAGGATACTATTGGAGTGACGTTTCTAATGCCCTAATAAACACTTTGGCATTGAGCATTCTATCAATAATAGGAATGGTACTTCCAATGCTTTTTGCCATCTGTTTAAATGAAATACGCAGTACAAAGCTAAAGAAAGTCATACAGACTACTGTTACCCTTCCTCATTTTGTGAGCTGGGTTATCGTATATTCTTTGATGTTTGGAATTTTCTCTACGAATGGTATGTTAAACATGACATTGGAAAAACTGAACTTAATTAGCAAACCAACTCAGCTGTTGGCTAACTCAGATATTGCATGGACATTCATGACATTGCTTGGTATATGGAAGGAATTAGGCTGGAGTTCAATAATATATCTTGCAGCAATTGCAGGTATAGAATGTGAACTGTATGAGGCTGCAAAAGTAGATGGTGCCGGAAGATTAGCCCGTGCTTTACACATAACATTGCCCAGCTTGCTGCCTACTTTCATTGTATTGCTTATCTTAAAGATAGGTAATCTGCTATCGGTTGGACTTCAACAGTATCTCATGTTTTCAAACCCGGTTACATCTCACAAACTAGATGTAATTGACATGTTCACATACCGTATTGGATTACTTACACAAGATTATGGTTTTGCAACAGCAGTGAGTGTTTTGAAATCATGTATTAGTATTTTCCTTATAACTATTGCTAATGTCTTGGCTAAAAAGGTGAGAGGGGATACAGTTATATGAGTAGAAAGAATACAGAAGGCTATAAGATTTTTGATGTTTTTAACATAACTGTGATAGTTTTGTTTAGCATTGTATGTATTTATCCATTTTACTACATGCTTATTTATTCGCTTTCAGACCCGGAACTATCAACTAGAAACTTAACTCTGTTACCCAAGGGGTTTACATTTGAAAACTATGCAAAAGTGCTTACTCTTCCTAATTTTGGTACTGCTGCAATGGTTTCCGTTGGACGTACAGTAATTGGAACACTAATTACTGTTACTTGTTGCAGTTTCTTTGCATATCTAGTTACGAAAAAAAATATGTACTTTCGCAAAGCAATATACCGTATGTTGGTTATTACTATGTATGTAAGTGGAGGATTAATTCCGACGTATCTTATAATGAATGCATATGGTTTTGTAAACAATTATCTTGTATATATTATACCAACGGCATTGTCAGCATATAACGTAATACTTATAAAGACTTTTATTGAGCAACTCCCGCCTTCTCTTGAAGAGAGTGCAATGCTTGATGGAGCCGGACATCTTAGATGTTGGTGGAATATTATCATGCCGCTGTCAAAGCCTATTTTGGCTACTATCGCTGTATTTGCTGCAGTTGGACAGTGGAACTCCTGGTTTGATGCCCATATATATATTACTAAAACTAATATGTGGCCGTTGCAATATATACTGTATCGTTATTTAAAACAGGTACAGATTGCTGCTGAACAGTTGAAAGATAATGTTTCAGCTGAAATAGTGGCAGTGAAAATTACTCCTGCTGCTGTCAGGATGACAATTACTGCAGTGGTAACAATACCGATCCTATTTATTTATCCATTTATGCAGCGCTATTTTATGAAAGGTATATTGATTGGTGCAGTTAAAGGGTAGGTTTTTAAAGAAAACCGGTGACATAACCGAGTTTCTTTGGAAATAATAAATATAGGCATTTATAAATGTCAAAAGAAAAGGAGAATGATTTTATGTTAAAAAGAATAGTGGCAATGTTTATTGTGGCAGTAATGCTTGTTGGTTTAGTTGTAGGCTGCTCAGAAACAAAGTCGGGAAACAAGGAAGCAACCGATCCATCTTTTACAAGTTCATCATCGAACTCACCTACAGATTCAACGGACCTGCCGGTTGTTACAATCGACCATCTATATATTGGAAATCCGACAATTACGGAAACATTTGAATTATACTTGAAAGATTCTCCCGTATATAAGGAATTTGTCAAGCAAACCGGCGTTGAAATTAACGAAATTGGAGTAGATTATGATCAAGCAGCTGTTCGTATAGCAAGTGGAGACTTAGGAGATCTAATAACTATTAGATCAGGTATGAACAACTTGGTTGACTTGGTTGAGAGTGGGAATCTATTAGCATTAAATGACTTAGTTGATAAATATGCTCCGAATATTAAAACGCTCTATCCTGAACGTTGGAATGCTTCAATAACCGATTTTAGCGTTGATAATTCCGGTAATGCTTATGTACTTCCAATTCAGGCAGGAAATGAAGGTTCTCAGACTACTAATGGTCGGTATCTATATACTATTCGATGGGATTTATATAAGAAACTAGGGTATCCTAAAATGGAAAATCCGGACGATCTTTTAAAGGTCTTATCATCCATGATGGAGCTTGAACCTACCAATGATGATGGTAAAAAGGTCTATGGTGCCAGTTTCTATGTTTCTCAAGTAGATTTTTTTGGATTTGTTAACCCATTTGAAGGTACATATGGTAAGGTAAACTTAAATGGACATAAGCTACATTATGATGTACAAAATGATAGCCTGATTTATGACTACCTTGATAATGACAGCCCATATTGGATGGCAGCAGAGTATTATAACAAAGCATATCGCATGGGTATACTTGATCCTGACAGTTTTACTCAGACAGCAGAAGATTTTCACGCAAAGATAGATGAGGGGGAAATAATATGCGTGGATTATATCGGCACTGCCGGAAAGTTTGAAGAGAGACAACTTGAAAAAGATCCTAAAACGCTCAGAGGATATGTTAACATCCCGGTTGAAGGTTGTATGTTTTACCAAAATGCAAAATATGATGCAGGCTGGGGAATATCCCATTCAATGTGTATACCCACTTCTAGTAAATGTCCTGATCGTGTAATGCAGATGCTTGCATATACTTTCAGTTATGAAGGTACACGTTTACTAAAATGTGGTATTGAGGGTGCTCATTGGGATTATGTTAATGGTGTACCAAAAGTTAAGGATGAAGTTATGGAACTGAAGCTAGCCGGAGGCGATGAATGGAGCAAAACAGGTATTGGTGGATATCCGCTTTTAGAAAATCTTGGTGGTATAGCTAATGCAGAAATTGCACCGGATGGATATAAAGTTAATCTCTTCTATGACGATGATTACTTAAGTAGGCTAAAATTTACCCCATGGCTTCAAGATTTTTGTGAATATTACAATGTAAGTTGGCCAAATGAGATATTTCACAAGCTTAAGAAAGAAGGTAAAATGTATGACCTATCCACAAAGGATTCCCGGGTCAAACTCACTATAGCCACCGAAGAGATTGATCGTATAGATGCTAAACTGTTAAAAATTGCCATCGAGGCTATACCAAAACTTGTAAGTGCTGAAAATGACGAGGAATTTGAAAAGGTTAAAGCTGAAACAATTGCTTCATTCAAAGCTAATGGAGCTGAAAAATCTAGAGATTACTGGCAAGCTAAATGGGACGAATCATGGGCGAAGTATCATAAATAAATTCATGGAAGATACAAATGTATATGTGTATTCCATAATTTCCGGGTGACAATTCTGTTACCCGGAAATTATATGTAACTAAATTTAACGATGAGGTATTGGTAATACTTGTATGCAAAATAGGAGTTATATTTGAGACTTATATGTTTAATCAAAAGGACTTATGATTCTTGTGTAAA
>CAZEYH010000071.1:0-7928 GCA_964515895.1 uncultured Clostridiaceae bacterium
CTGCATCAATAATTGGTGCACGACTTTATTATGTTGCTTTTAGTTGGGAAGATTTTCAAGGTAATTTCCTAGATATCATTAACACTCGTAAAGGTGGGTTGGCAATTTATGGAGGCATTATAGCCGGTTTGATTACAACAGTGATTTTTGCAAAAGTAAAAAAAATAAATATATTAGAACTCTTTGATTTTGGAATACCTTATTTACCTATGGCACAAGCTATTGGAAGATGGGGTAATTTTATAAATCAGGAAGCCTATGGTATAAATACAAACCTACCTTGGGGGATGACAAGTGAAAGTATAAGAAGTGAACTAACCAGAAATGCTCAAAAGTTGGCAGAAATGGGTATAATAGTAGACCCGTCGAAGCCGGTACATCCAACATTTCTGTATGAATCTCTTTGGGATTTAGGAGTGTTTTTAGTATTACTATGGCATAGAAAACGAAAAAAGGTTTCAGGAGAAGTGCTTTTCCTGTATATGATTTTATATGGGATTGGAAGGGCTTGGATAGAAGGTTTGAGAACAGATAGTTTGATGATAGGAAACAGAAGGATTTCCCAACTCCTGTCTATAGTTTTTGCAATAGCTTTTACAGTTGTCTTTATTATCAGGCGAAGAAAGGTATCTTCTCCTACCGACCAGGATGAAATAGCAGAATTAGGTACTAGTGGATATGGGGAAATACTTAAGGAATTCAAGAAAGAAGACCACACTTTTGATTTTGATGAATTTAATGACGAAGAAAACATTTACGAAGCAGTTATCAACGATACAACTGCTAACAAAGAAGCTAATAACGATGAAGCTAACGATGAAGCTAATGATGAAGAAGCTATTGTAGAAGAATCTATTGAAGATGAAGCTAATAATGAAGAAACAAATGAAGAAACTATCGACGACGGAAATACTGATTAAGAATAAGATAGCCCTTGAGATAATCCTGCTTATAGATTAGAAATTAAATAATCAAAGGGAGTATGTATGTATTTTGTTGAAAAAACTAAAGGAGTAAATTATTTAAAGCATTTTGATTATATTTTATTTGTAAGTGTTCTGACACTATCAATAATCGGTTTGGTAGTTTTAAGTAGTGCAACTCGTACTATGCCGGGCGGAAGAGGAATAATGAGCTTACAAGTTGTCAGCTTAGTTATTGGAATAATTGCTTCCCTTATAATTAGTGCATTAGATTATAAAAGCTTCAAAACAATCGGATTTTTTCTGTACTTTATTACTATAGGTTTGCTTGTATATGTGCTTTTTAGGGGAGTAGGTTACAAAGAAGTGGGTAGCAATAGCTGGATTATTATCCCTGTGATAGGAAGTTTTAAACTTTCTTTTCAGCCATCCGAACTGGCAAAGATTACTTATGTCATTTTACTTTCAATCTTATTAGAAAGAATAAAAGAAGGGCATGATGTTAATAAAAATATAGTGAAGCTTATTGTTTATATGCTTTTACCCTTAGGCTTGTTAATAAAACAACCTGATTATGGTATGACAATGGTCTTCATAGTGGCTTTTTTTATAATGATCTATATTTATGGTGTTAGATACAAGTATATATTAATTACAGCAGGTGCTTTTCTTTTTACTGCTCCATTTTTATGGTTCTTTGCGCTAAATAATAAAAGGAAACAGAGAATACTAGAGTTTATTTTTCCCGGTGCTGACCCGGGAGGTTCTAGTTATCAGCTGGATAGAGCTCAAATAGCCATTGGTTCCGGACAAATTTATGGAAGTGGTTTATATAAGGGCATACAAACACAGACACCACCCCATATTGGGGGTGTCCCTGTAAGAGAGTCAGATATGATATTTAGTGTTATTGGAGAAGAACTTGGTTTTATCGGTTCAGTCCTTATAGTAGCTCTATTATTATTTGTTATATTAAGATGTATCTATGTAGCAAAAAATTCAAGAGATTATTTTGGCTCCTTTCTTGTTATAGGGCTAACGGGAATGTTAGCCTTTCAATCGTTGCAAAATATTGGTATGTGCTTAAGGCTTGTTCCTGTAACCGGTCTACCCCTTCCTTTCATTAGTCAAGGTGGAAGTGCTATGGTTACAAATTATATATCCATAGGAATTATCTTAAGCGTATCTATGAGAAGAAAAAGAGCTATGTTTACAGACTCTTAGCCGAAAGCCCTTGAGTTTAGTTGTAAGGATTAGTAGCAAATAAAAAGGCTGTGCATATTTTAGTAATATATGCACAGCCTTTTATAAAGCATATAAAATGGTTATCAACCAGAAAGTTATGAAATGACTTTCTGGGGAGTAATCATAAAATTACAAGAAAAATTAATTTAATATTTAAACCATGTGAGAAGCAAATTGTCTTGAAGAATTGAAGGAGAGATTTATTATGCCTAAAACTAAAACAAAACATATGTTTGCGGGAGGCAATACAGTATTGGGCTTTTTTAGTTATTATGACTACATAATAGATTGGGAAAAAGCTAAAGGGATATACATTCTCAAAGGTGGCCCCGGAACAGGAAAGTCTACTTTTATGAAAGATATTGGCAATGAAGCTGTAAATAATGGTTATGATGTAGAGTATTTTCATTGCTCAAGCGATAGTGATAGTTTAGATGGGATAGCTATTCCTGAACTAAAAATTGCAATGATAGATGGAACTCCTCCACATATTATTGATCCTAAGTACCCGGGAATTGTAGATAAAATAGTTAACCTTGGTGACTTTTTGAACCAGAATGAACTAATGAAAGATAATAAAACTATAATAGAAAAAAGAAAAGAAATTAAAAAGTACTTTGATAGAGCATATAGGTATTTAAGATCTGCGGGTATTTTATATGAAGACATTGAATCTTTTTATAGTAATGCTTTAAATATTAGCAAAGTGTATAGAGTAGAGGGAGAGTTAATTAATGAATTGTTCAAAGATATGAAAACATATAAAAAAGAGGGTAGACAAAGGCATCTTTTTGCAAGTGCAATAACACCTAAAGGATTAGTAAATTATCTTGAGAGTATATTAACAACAAGTAGAGTATATAAGATTAAAGTATCTTCAGGTATAGACATAGAGACAACTGTAGTTAACGATACAGTTGCATGTATAGGCACAGGAGCAAATGCAGATGCAGGAGCAATTACAGGCACAAGGGCAAGTATAGACGCAGGAACAGCAAAAGTTACAGATGCAGATATAGGAGCTGCTGCAACCGCAGAAAGGCTAATTAGAAAAATAAAAGAGGCTGCAGTGGAAAGGGGATATAATGTAGAATGCTTTTATTGTGCATTATTTCCTAAAAAACTTGAACATATTGTTATACCTGAACTCGACATATCCATTACAACATCAAATAAATATCATAATGCATCTGTTAATCATGATGCATCCGATAAAGTATGGGAAACGATTGATATATCGAAATGCTATAATAAGAATATATTAAATAACTATAAACAAATAATTATAGAAAGTGAAAAGCAATTTAATACACTTTTAAATATAGCAATAAATTCCATTAATAAGGCAAAATTATTTCATCATGATACAGAAGGGTATTATTCTATGAGTATGGATTTTGAATCATTAGGATTGTACAAGGAAAGAATTAAAAATGAAGTGTTAAATTAAATTCGGGCGCATTTTCTTTTTCTGAAGAAAAATATGGCAAATATAGATTACCACGTATATATTCACTTCAGCAACGGGCAGTAATGTTTAAGTCTTCAAGAAAATTCTACCCGTCGCATTCACCATCCATGGTTCAGGCGATGGCTCACGACATCCGTGTCGTGATTTACGAATTTTCCCTTGCCTTAAACATAACAACCCGTAAGCTTTGTTCAAATCATATACTTTGGTAATCGAATAATGCCATATTTTCTGAACATATACAGAAAATGTGCCCATTAAATTCAGCTATATTGAAAAGTTGATTAGAAAAAGATATTATAAAATTATAAAGGAAGAAAAATAAAGAATTGAATAGTAAAATAGGGGAAAATAGAAGGTGTTAGATTAGTGGACAATATAGATATTAATGACGATATTTACATTGCATTACCCGAAGATGTAGAGTTTGTTATTCATACATTAAATAAAAACAGTTACCAAGCATTCATAGTAGGTGGGTGTGTGAGAGATGCTCTGCTTGGTATAGAACCAAAAGATTGGGATATTGCTACAGATGCTTTGCCGGAAGAAACCAAGGCTATTTTTGAAAAAACAGTTGATACAGGGTTAAAACATGGTACAGTAACTGTTTTAGCCAATAATCAAAGTATAGAGGTTACAACCTTTAGAATTGAAGGAAAATATTCGGATCACCGTAGGCCTGACAAAGTAGTTTTTACATCCTATCTTGAACAAGATCTTGGCAGAAGAGATTTCACAATAAATTCAATTGCGTATCATCCTGAAAAGGGTATAATTGATCCTTTTAAAGGAATTGATGACCTCAAAAAAGGTATTATTCGTGCAGTAGGAGATGCAGATAAAAGATTTGAAGAGGATGCTTTAAGAATGCTAAGAGCTTTAAGGTTCTCTGCCCAGTTGGGCTTTAGAATTGATTCAGAAACTTTGGAATCAATAAAGAATAAAAAAGCTTTGATTAATAACATCAGCAAAGAAAGAATAAGAAATGAATTGGAAAATATTCTTTTATCTAAAAATCCCTATAAGTTTTTACTTTTAAAAGAAACAGGTCTTTTGGCATTTGTTTTACCTGAATTGAGCAAGTACCCCATTAATAAGCTGAAATACATTATGAACTGTATTGAAAAAATAGAAAACGATAATATATTAAGATGGACTATGCTTCTCCATAAAGAAAGTGAAGAATCTGCACGCTCTATTTTAAAAAAGCTAAAGTTCGACAATTATACTATAAAAAGAGTTTGCGTACTCATAAAGTATCATAATACAAGTATCGAGCCGCTACCTCAATGTGTTAAAAAGGTGGTAAGTATTATAGGAGACGAAATGTTTCTAAAGCTTATGGAGGTTAAAGCAGCAATATTAAATGTGGAAACCAACAATTATTTAAAATTATCAGAAGATTCAAAGAATTCTGAATTAAAAAAACAATATGAAATCGCAAAGAAAAAAAACGATAAAATAATGTCCCTCTATCATAGTGCAAAAGATAAAGGAGAATGTATGAACTTAAAAGAATTGGCAGTTAATGGGCAGGATTTGGTCAATATAGGGTTTAAAGAGGGGAAAAGAATAGGTATAATATTGGACATTTTGCTAGAATCTGTTATTGAAGATCCTGATATGAATACTAAAGAAAAGCTTTTGCGCCTTGCAACTCTTTATGTTTAGAATTTCCCAAATGTAATTTTTTAAATCTCTATTGACATGCGCACTCATATGTAGTACAATCTACTTACAACATAAGACAAGCAACATATTTGAAATGTAAAATTTCTTATATGGTTGTATCATTAATAAGTTTTTAAAATTTATTTGAATCAAAAAGCATATGCATAGAAAACAGACATCGGATGTTTGAGCGATTAACTTAATCTAAATATATTTAATTAGGAGATAATATAATGAAGGGTATTTATTCTGCACTTCTGGGTGTGTTTGACAAAAATGGCAAACCGGATATTGACGGGATTAATGCAGTTGTAAGACATAATATTGAACACTGCAAAGTTGATGGTTTATATGTATCTGGAAGTACCGGCGAGAATTTTCTTATTAACACTCAGGCCAAAAGGACTATTCTAAAAGCTGCAGCAGATGCTGCAAAAGGTGAAATTAACTTGATTGCACACGTGGGAAGCAATATTATTGAAGAGACTTTAGAACTTTCTGAATTAGCTGAAGATCTCGGTTACGATGCAATCTCAGCAGTTACACCATACTACTATAAATTCACATCTAAGGAAATAAAAGATTATTACAAATATATTGCAGATAACAGTAATCTACCACTGATTATTTATAATATTCCGATCCTAACTGGTGTAAGCCTCAGCAAGAATGATTTTTTAGAGTTGCTGGCACATAAAAATATTATTGGTATCAAGTATACCTCTAATGACTACTATTTGCTTGAAAGAATTCGTGTAGAAT
This sequence comes from uncultured Clostridiaceae bacterium, assembly GCA_964515895.1. Classification (GTDB taxonomy): domain Bacteria; phylum Bacillota; class Clostridia; order Acetivibrionales; family DUMC01; genus CAZEYH01. The sequence goes on from CAZEYH010000071.1 coordinate 6,076, forward strand.
GTAGAGACGCTTATTTATATTCCGGTTTTGATGAAATACTTCTGTCGGCAGCAGTTCTTGGTATAGATGGTGCCATTGGCAGTACTTATAATATCATTGGACATTGGGCGAAAGGTATCATAGAAGCGGTTAATAATAATAATCTTGACAGAGCAAGAGACATTCAATCCAAGGTGAACACGGTAATCGACAAGCTGATTGCAGCAGGTTTGTATCAGACAATTAAGGAAGTATTGGAATTATATGGAGTAAAATGTAGCGGATGTAGAATGCCTATGTCCAAAACCACCAATCAGCATAAAGAGGCGGCAAAGGATATCTATTCTTATATTGAGAGTATAGATAGAATGTGTTGAAGTAAGACCAAATTACAAACTAAAAAGAGGAGGCAAAAAAATGAGAAAAACAATTGCAGTTTTATTAGTAGTTCTAATTGTAACTCTATCTTTCGCCGGTTGTTCAAAAGATAACAAACAACCGACAGATGTATCTGATTCTAACCAATCAACATCTTCTACGCAGGATAGTAAAAAAGATGAAGTAGTTACAATGTATATGCTTTCTGTGCAAGGAGATTTTGATAAACAAACAGAGCAGCGCAAAAAGGTTCATCAGATGATTATTGACAAAACAGGAGTTGATTTGCAACTAATTTTCACTTCAAGAGATAAGATTGTGGAAAAAGCAAATCTTATGATGTCTGCAAAAGAACAAATTGATATTGTTCCTCGCTATCCTGTTAATTTAGCAATGCAATTATATGCAGATGGTGGTCTTATGGCTATAACTCCAGAAATGTTGGAAAAAGCACCCAATCTAAAGAGTGTATATAGTGAAGAGGAATGGGCATCTGTATATAAGGATGGAATTTATCTGGGAGCGCCTAAAGTTAATTCACAATTAATGCCATCGATATTGCAAGTTAGGACCGACTGGCTCAAGAAATTAGGATTGCCTATACCAAAGACAGTTGATGAATTCGAAAATGTATTAGAAGCATTCTTGACACAAGATTTGGATGAAAACGGAAAAGATGATACTATTCCGATTATGTCTTCAAAATTACTTGAACTTGAACAGGCAATTGCTCCATTCTTTACAAAAAACTCTACCGGATGGTGGCTTGATGAAAACGGGAAGTTATTGCCTCCGGAACTAGCTCTGGATTATAAGGATTATCTTAAAAAACTTCAGTCATGGTACGATAAGGGTTATATTTATAAGGAAATAACAACAACGAATATTGAAAGCAAACAAGAATTGGTTGCACAAAATAAAGTTGGTGCATTTGCAAATAACTGGACTTACTTGCTTTATGGAGGATGGGAAGTTCTTGCAAAGTCAAATCAAGAAGCTGAATATGAGCCCATAGCACTCCAGGGTCCAGGTGTTAACAAATACTTGGTTAGCAATCCGGCAAGTCAGGTAAACATAATCACAACAATGTGCAAGCATCCTGAAAAAGCAATGAAATTATTTGATTATCAAGGTTCGCCGGAAGGATTTTATCTTATGACATACGGTATTGAAGGCGAGAATTATAAAAAGTTGGATAATGGTAACTTTGAGATTATAGGTGAAAACAAACAGGATTGGAAAGCTGCACAATACTATATATTATACATGATATTTGAACCTTTCCCTGCATGGCGTGAACGTCCATGGCCTATGGAAACATGGGTTTATGGAAAGATGAATGAATTAAACCCAAAAATAAAAGCACTACCTATTTTTTCAGGTCCTGATACCTATACAGTATATGATACATCCAAATTCGCAAGTCAAAGCAAGATGAATGATTTGGATACTTATTTAGAAGAAGCAAAAATACAGGTATTGACAGGTAAGAAAAG
>CAZEYH010000071.1:8028-9573 GCA_964515895.1 uncultured Clostridiaceae bacterium
TAATATCTTTTCAAAACTTTAGACCTTTTCAGGGAATCTCCGGTATGTTCAAAAACCCAGAATGGGTAGGGTTTAAAAACTTTACTGACTTTTTTGAGTCATATTATTTTTTTAGATTAATAAAAAATACGCTTCTTATAAGTTTTTACAGACTAATATTTATGTTTCCGTTAGCTATATTATTAGCATTACTTATAAATGAAGTTAGAAACAGACATGCGAAAAAGATTATTCAAACTATTTCATACATGCCACACTTTCTTTCCTGGGTAATAATATCAGGACTTGTTATTACATTGTTATCTCCCACATCAGGTGCAATTAATGAGTTGAGAAAAAGTATGGGTTTAGAGCCCATTGCGTTTTTAGGAGAAGCAAAGTATTTTAGAACAATAGTAACTGTTGCAGGTATATGGAGAAGCATTGGCTGGTCTAGTATTATATATCTTGCAGCCTTAACTAGTGTATCGAATGAATTATATGAAAGTGCATCCCTTGAAGGTGCAACTAGAATACAACAGATGCTATATATCAGTTTGCCTGCAATATCAGATGTAATTATTATTGTTTTTATTCTGAATCTGGGAAAAGTTATGGATGGTGGCTTTGAAAAAGTATTGCTTCTTTACTCTCCCGGTGTTTATGAAACAGGCGATATTATTGATACGTATGTCTATCGAGAAGGTATTAAAAACTTGAGATACTCTTACGCAGCTGCAGTAGGTTTATTTAAAAATATTATAGGTATGATATTGGTGTTATCAACTGACAGAATAGCTAAAATATTCGGCAAGGAGGGGATATGGTAATGAAAGCAAGAAAAATCGAGTTATTTGATATAATTAATTATATTATTCTAACCATTGCTTGTCTGATATTTTTATTACCGATTGTAATGGTTGTCAGTCAGTCGTTGATGAGAAGTGATGATATCGTCAAATATGGATACACTCTGTTCCCTAAAACTGTAACATTTGATGCTTATAAATATCTTTTGTTTAAAAATCATTCTATGCTGCGTGGTTTCCTAAACAGTGTATTAATAACAGTTGTCGGAACATTTCTTAACCTTTTAGTGACATCAACATTTGCATATGGCTTATCAAAGAAAAAAATGCCATTTAGAAATGCACTTACAACTATGGTGTTTATCACAATGATATTCAATGGTGGACTTATACCAAGCTATCTCCTAATTACCAGTATAGGATTGAAAAACTCCTATTTCGCATTGATAATACCGGTCCTTATAAATACATGGAATATGTTAATACTACGCAACTTTTTTGCCCAGATACCGGATAGTTTGGAGGAATCTGCCGATATTGATGGAGCTAATGATTTTGTAATATTTACACGTATCATTCTTCCCTTGTCGAAAGCTGCAATAGCTACAATAGGGCTATTCTATGCAGTTGAGCATTGGAATAGTTGGTTTTCAGCATCCATATATATGACAAATCAATCAAAATGGCCCATGCAGCTATTACTAAGAGAAATGCTTACAGCACTTAATACAATAAATGAAGGTGGTGCTTCCTTTGA
>CAZEYH010000072.1:0-9531 GCA_964515895.1 uncultured Clostridiaceae bacterium
CAATAATGATACTGACAGAATTCATTGGCCGGGAGGTTTTTTCAATGTATAGTAATAAAGTTGAGATTTGTGGAGTTAACACATCAAAACTACCTATTTTAAGCGATAAAGAAAAGGAAAAATTATTTGAAAGAATCCATAAAGGAGACACTTCAGCAAGAGAAGAGTTTATTAAAGGGAACTTAAGACTTGTATTAAGTGTTATCCAGAGATTTAATAATAGAGGAGAGTATGTAGATGATCTTTTTCAAGTAGGATGTATAGGCTTAATTAAAGCTATAGATAATTTTGATGTTTCTCAGAATGTCAAGTTTTCAACTTATGCAGTACCTATGATAATTGGAGAAATAAGGAGATACTTGAGGGATAACAATTCTATTCGTGTTAGCCGTTCTTTAAGAGATATTGCATACAAAGCACTTCAAGCTAAAGAAAGACTTACAAACAAGAATTCAAAAGAACCTACAATATCAGAAATATCTAAGGAATTAAATATTCCAAAGGAAGATCTTGTCCTTGCATTAGATGCTATACAAGATCCCATATCCCTTTTTGAAGCTGTATATCATGACGGCGGAGACGCTATATTTGTAATGGATCAAGTAAGTGATGAAAAGAACACAGATGAAAACTGGATCGAAGGTTTATCATTAAAGGAAGCTATGAGAAAATTAAATGATAGAGAAAAACTAATACTCAACTTAAGATTTTTTGAGGGACGGACTCAGATGGAAGTAGCTGAAGAAATAGGCATTTCACAAGCGCAGGTATCAAGGCTTGAAAAAACTGCTCTTTTGCATATGCGAAAGTATATTTGATTTACTAAATTCACTGTCTATGATCTTATCTCCGGATCTCCGGAATTTCATTTAGAATTCTATTGCAAACGCATTTTCCGTATAGCCCATTATATTCCTATGTATTAGTCTGCTTTCATATTAAAGCATAAGTATACATATATTTATATATAAATATAACTTCAAAATTTAAAATGCGCCATGTGAAAAGCTTGATTAAACAAAACATAAACTTATATGATATAATATAAAATATAGCCTGCTGCACTAAACAATATTGCACAGGTTAAAGTGTGAGGTGATGTAATCGTGAACCGCACAGTTGACCTTAAACAAAAGGAGGTAATAAATCTATCTGATGGCAAAAGGTTGGGGTTTGTTAGCGATATAGAAATAGACTTAGAGAGTGGAAGAATAGATGCAATTGTAATTCCAAGCGGTGGAAGATTGTTAGGTTTAATTGGAAGAGATAATGAGTTTATCATTCCATGGGAAAAGATAAAAAAGATTGGAGAAGACATAATACTTGTTGATCTTGATGAAAGATTCATAAGAAAATATTTTGTTTGAAATTATTAGTATTAGAAAGAGAGGATTCTATAATGAAATGTCCATTTTGCAGTTTTGAAGAGGACAAAGTTATTGATTCTAGGCAAATAGATGAGGGTATTACAATTAGAAGAAGGCGTGAATGTTTGAATTGTTCCAGAAGATTTACAACATATGAGAAAATAGAAACAATCCCAATAATGGTAATTAAAAAAGATAAAAGTCGTCAACCTTTCAGTAGGGAGAAGATTCTCAATGGATTAATGCGAGCCTCCGAAAAAAGGCCGGTATCTATTACAGACCTTGAAGGTATTGTTGATGAAATAGAAAGTCATATCTATAATTCAACACAAAAAGAGATTACTTCTAAAGAAATAGGTGAAATGGTGATGACAAGATTAAAAGATATTGATGAGGTAGCATATGTTAGATTTGCTTCTGTATATCGACAGTTTACGGATTTGAATACTTTTATGAAAGAACTAAGAAAAATTCTTGATGAAAAAAGATGATTTTGCAGCAAACATAGCCGAAAGCCCATGACTTCAGTCGCTGGGATGAAGGCTTATCCTGTGACCCGAAATAAGGTACTTGATATTTGTTTAATTATAATATAATATAAAGACATTAAATAGTTTTGAAACGAGCCTTATACTATGGCTAATGGATTGACAGCAATCTTTGATAGTAAAAGTCTAATGGAAGTCAATCAGTGGCATTATACTTTCGGGTTAGTGCAGAAGTTGAAAAGTACATTAGAACCTGCTGACTTTTGTCGTGCAGAGTTTCAGTTATTTGTGGCATGATAATAACTGGTACATAAAATTTCTATGTTAAAATTTGGGTATTGTATTGTCCCCTCCCCATAATAATATATAAAAAAGATATAGGATGTGAAGTAGCAATGTTTCGTATTACAACTGAAAAAATAGAAAAATGGAGATCTAAAAATAATGTTGACAAGATAATAAAAGCAATGAATTATAAAGATAGTAGCATTAGATTGGCAGCTATAAAAGCTGCAGGTACTATGAAAAATGAGCAATTGCTTAATACATTGATAATTTTTTTAAGAGATGATCCTGATCCTGCAATAAGACTAAATGCTGCAGAAGCATTAGGGAATATGGGAATTGCTAGAGCTCAAGATCATCTGTCATATGTTGCAGAAAATGATACTGATGAAAAAGTAAGAGAAAAAGCATTAGAAGCTAAAAAGGAAATAATTGCAAAAAAAATGCAGGCAGAAGAATAGCTTTAATGCAAAGAAAATCTATGGGGATTTTATTTTTTCGGGAGGGGACAATAATACAAATATCAAATCATCCATTTCCTAAATGTATTGTATAAGGTATATTTCACCTCTTTAAGTATTTCTTTAAACAATATGAAACAAATAGTAATTATCGATTTCTATGTATACGTATATTAAACCTATAATATATTAGCTGCAGCACTTAAGCACATATTGCATTATACTACACCATATTGTATAATTATGTATGATATGTCATTATGAAACAATAAATGGCATAAAATAACATAATATGAGAGGATGTAGTAGATGCTTTCAAAAGTAAAAAGTTGTGGATTATTTGGTATTGATGGTTATATAATTAATGTAGAAACTGATATAAGCAATGGTATTCCTTCCTTTGAGATAGTAGGGCTAGGAGATATTGCAGTAAAAGAGGCGAAGGAAAGAGTAAGAGCTGCTATAAGAAATTCAGGATTAGAATTTCCTATAAGAAAAATAACAGTAAATCTCGCTCCTGCTGATTTGAAAAAGGAAGGTTCAGCACTTGATCTTCCTATAGCTATAGGGATTTTATCTGCAATGGGCGATGTTCTGAATAATTCTATAGATAATTATGTATTTGCAGGAGAATTATCGCTCGACGGAGGAATTAAACCAGTAAAGGGAGTCCTTTCAATGGCGTTATGCGCACAGCAGGAAGGAATTGAAAATTTCATACTTCCGGAGGATAATAGAGGTGAAGCTGCTGTTGTAAAAGGGTTAAATGTTCTACCTGTAAGGAATATCACGGATGTAATAAATCATCTAAACAGAAGAAATATTATAAAAGCATACACTGTTAATATTGATAAAATATTTGATAAAAATATAGATTATGAAGTAGATATTAGTGATGTTAAGGGACAGGAAAATGTTAAAAGAGCATTGGAGATTTCTGCCGCCGGCTCTCATAGTTGCATGATGATTGGTCCTCCGGGATCAGGAAAAACAATGCTTGCTCGAAGATTATCTACAATACTTCCACCATTGACTTTTGAAGAAGCGTTAGAAGTTACAAAAATTCATAGTATAGCAGGTATACTACCTCCTAAAACTTCACTTATAACAAGCAGACCTTTTCGTAGTCCACATCATACTGTAACAGCTATAAGTCTTGTAGGGGGAGGCAGATATCCAAAACCGGGAGAAATAAGTTTGGCTCACTATGGAGTCCTTTTTTTAGATGAGCTTCCTGAATTTAATAAACGTGCGTTGGAGGCAATGAGGCAACCTTTGGAGGATGGAATTGTTAATATTTCACGTCTTAATGGAAGTATTACATATCCTGCAAAAAGTACTTTGGTTCTTGCAGGTAACCCATGCCCTTGTGGTAACTTTTCCGATCCAACGAAGAAATGCACCTGCTCCTATTCACAAATAAAGAATTATTTTAGCAAGTTAAGTGGTCCATTGCTGGATAGAGTTGATATATACATAGAAGTTTCATCTATTAAATATGAAGAATTGGATTGCAACCAAAAAGGAGAAAGTTCATCAATAATAAGAGAAAGAGTTGTAAAAGCAAGAAATATTCAACTAAAAAGATATGATGGACTTAAAATATACTCCAATTCCCAACTTGAACCTGGCATGATTAATAAATTTTGCAGCCTTGATAAGGAATGTAAAGTACTAGTAAAAGAAGCATTTGAGAAGCTTGGTTTAAGCGCTAGGGGCTATGGAAGGGTGCTCAAAGTAGCAAGAACAATTGCTGACCTGGAAGGGAAAATGGATATTGAGCTTAATCATTTGGCTGAAGCATTGCAGTATAGGGTGCAATATAGAAAAATGTAAAAAATACTCTTGCGTTATTAAAAGACCTGTGTTATAATTTTTTATAGTAATCATTATGTATTTTATATATAATTAGTTCATTCACTGGAGAAATATATCATGTTGAGATTAAAGAAAACAAGAAAAGAAGAGAAACAGGCAGCCAATCAGCAACTAGTTAAAGAAACTAACCTTACATTGATATTTAATCTTATAAATAGATATGAACCTGTTTCACGAGCCGACATAGCACACATTACCGGATTAAGTCCCACAACAGTTTCATCATTGGCTGAAGAATTAATTGAAAATGACATCGTTATTGAAACGGGAGAAGGATTTTCTACTACTAGCGGTAGAAAGCCTATAATGTTAGGAGTTAATCCGAGAGGAGCCTATATAGCATCTATTGAAATGATAGCTGAAGGTTTTATTTTTTACCTCTATGATTTAAAATGTAATGAAGTTACGGGTAAAAAAATCGAAGTATCAGATTATAGCACAATTGGTCGTGAAATTGTAAGCACTCTTGAAAAAAAATTAATTTCCCTTAATATTGACGAGAACAAATTATTTGGAATATGTTTAGGTGTTCCCGGGTTGATTGATATAGAGAATAATCGAGTAACAACATCTACTGTTATCCCGATAGACGATAGTAACGATTTTTATTATTACATTAAAAACAGATATAATGACATTCCCATATTGCTAGGGAATGAATCTTGGTTTTCAGCTTATGCAGAGAAGGAATTTGGTACAGGCACAAATATTCAGAATCTAATATTTATTGATATTAATATCGGAGTTGGTGCAGGAATAATATTAAATGGTCAAATATTTACAGGTTCACGAGGGTTAGCAGGAGAAATTGGTCATATATCTATAGATATGAATGGACCTAAGTGCAAATGTGGCAATAGAGGTTGTATTGAAACTATGGTAAGTATACCTGCGATTTTTAGTAGTGTGATGTCCGGTATAATGTCAGGCACAGATACTTTGGTAAAAGACATTATAGCAAGTAATCATAATAAAATAACTATTGAAGCAATAAGGGAGGCATCATTAAAAAATGATGAATTTGTGCTGAATATTCTTGATGGTTCAGCAAGAATATTAGCTTTTGGCATGACAAACATTATTAATTTACTAAACCCCGAAGTTATAGTAATTGGTGGTGAGATTACTAAACTTGGTAAGGTATTCCTTGAGAAAATAGAGAAATATATTGAGGATATTCAACTTAAACCCAATAAAGACAAAATAGAGATAAGATATTCTTCATTAAAAGGCAACACTGTTACGCTAGGTGGTGCAAAATATGTATTGGATAATATATTTGAACCGGGTGTATTGCTCAATGGAATAAGCATTTAGGGAAAAATTAAAAAAATTACATATTTTTAATTTATGTAAGAGTAAACAAAGTAGAAACATGTATACTTAACTGCTTTATAGAAAAAGCAGTAAAAATATAATTATGAAAGGTGGATAAGTATGGAAAAGAAAAAAGATATTGTTATGAATGCACCTGGAGCAGCTGAACTTGGTTTCCCAATGTGGCCACAGTTTGCTGAGGAAAATTTCAAAGATGTATTAGAACCTTTAAAAAACGGGAAAGTAAATTACTGGACCGGGCCAAAGGGAATGGAGTTTGAAGAGAAATGGGCTAAATGGATTGGTTCAAAATATGCAGTTTCTTGCACAAATGGTACTGCAGCACTGCATATAGCAATAAGCAGTCTAGGTATAGGCCCCGGTGACGAAGTTATCGTACCATCATATTCCTTTATAGCATCGTCATTTTCAATTGTTCAGGCAGGAGCAATACCGAGATTTGCTGACGTGACCGAAGACCATACAATTGATCCCAAAGCTATTGAATCATTAATCAACGAAAAGACAAAAGGAATTGTAGTTGTACATCTTTATGGGGTTGTAGCCGATATGGGACCCATTATGGAAATCGCTAAGAAATATAATCTGAAAGTTATTGAAGATTGTGCCCAATGTTTTGGTGGTGAGTTCAGAGGTAAAAAAGCAGGTACAATAGGTGATATAGGTTGCTTCAGCTTTTGTCAGAGTAAGCATTTCACAACCGGTGGAGAAGGTGGCATGGTGGTTACCGATAACGAAGACCTTGCATGGGAGTGCCGTTCGTTTAGAGATCATGGCTATGATGTAAGAACACGCATGAACCTTCTTGCCATGGAGGAAAAACTGCCTTATATCCATGATAGAGTGGGCTTTAATTACCGTATGACTGAAATACAATCTATAATAGGTATTAATGAGCTGAAAAGATTTGATTCTTGGAATATGGCAAGACGTTTAAAATATGCCAAGATGTATGATGATGCTTTTATAGGACTTGAAGGTATAAAAGCATTACCATTAAATACTGAAGAGAGAAAAAATGCCTACTGGTGGTACCCCATTCTACTTGACCTTGAAAAACTTGATTGTGACGCAGAACAATTTCTTAAAGACCTACAGGCAGAAGGAATTCCCTGTTATGGAATTCTATGGCCTGAGGCTTATGAAGAAAGAGCATATAAAGAACTGAACGGTTTTGGTACTGCTAAGTTCCCTTTTAAATCTAAAGAATATACAAACCCGGAATCAGTGGAATATGATAAGGTAGTATGTCCTGTAGCAAAGGGGTTAAAGGCAGAAACTGTAAGCCTTTTCTTGCATCCTTCATGGGAAGAGTGCCACATACAGAGATGTATCGATGCAGTAAAAAAACTTTTAGTTGAACATTTAAAGAAATAGTCTTATAATAAATATATAATAAACGCAATATTTATGCGCAATAAATACAATACGAGGCACAATAAGGGGTGCATTTATCAAAGAAATAAATGCACCCTGCAATAGGAGGTATTATTATGAATGTGTTGGCAGTCGGTTGCCATCCCGACGATCTTGAAATAGCTTGTGTAGGCACTTTGGCAAAATATGTAAAACAGGGACATAACGTATTTATGTGTCATGTTGCAAACGGGAACATGGGTCATGCGGTAATTATGCCCGACGAATTGAGGGAAATTAGAACAAAAGAGGCAGAGGAGTCAGGGAAATTAGCTGGCGCATTAGAAGTATTTAATCTGGATGTTCCCGATTTGAAAGTAAATTCTTATAACGAAGATACTGTTATGAAACTAATTGAAGTTATCAGGTATACAAAGCCGGATTTAATTATAACTCACGGACCTGATGATTATATGAAAGACCATGTAGAGGTTGGCAAGATGGTTTTCGATGCCAGCTTTTCTTCTAGCATTCCCCATACATATACCAAGAGTTCAGCCTATCCTGAAATAGTACCCATTTATTATATGGATACTATGGCTGGAGTAAACTTTTTACCCGAAGAGTATGTTGATATTACAGAAACTATAGAAATAAAGTTGAATGCCTTAAATTGTCATCAAAGTCAGATTAAATGGATGTTAGAACATGATAAGATTGATTTTTTAGAATTTGTTAGAACCGTGTCAAAATTTAGAGGCTTTCAGTGTGGGGTGGGATATGCGGAAGGATTTCGCAGATGTGTAACCTGGCCTAGAATACCTACAAAAAGATTGTTACCATAAAAGTTGGAATTATTTAAATTAAATAAGGGGGTAGGTTATTTATGAAGGTAAGATGGGGCGTAATCGGGGCAGGTGGTATTGCCGATAGAAGAACTATACCGGGCTTATTATTAGCACAGAATGCTGAACTTGTTGCAGTTATGGAAATAAATATGGAACTAGCTGAGAAATTAAGAGCAAAACATAATGCTAAAAAAGCATATGACGATATTGAAAAACTGTTAGCAGATCCGGAAATTGATGCAGTTTATATTGCTTCTCCTGTTATATATCATAAGGAGCAGGCAATAAAGGCAGCAAAAGCTAAAAAACATATATTAATAGAAAAACCTGTTGCTCTTACGGCTGATGAAGGTGAAGAGGTAGCTAAAGTTTGTAAGGACGAAGGAGTACTTATTGCCTCAGGGTTTATGATGAGGTATCATGCCTATCATCAAAAAATGAAAGAGATTGTAGATAGTGGAAAATTGGGTAGTGTAGTTTCCTGTAGAGCACAGCTTACTTGCTGGTATCCGGACATGCCGGGTAACTGGAGACAGAAAAAAAGCACTTCCGGTGGCGGAGCACTAATGGATATGGGCGTTCATTGCATTGACCTTATTCAATATGTAACAGGTGGAAAGGCAAAGAAAGTTGCTGCTTTTGCAGGCACAAAAACTTTTGATTATGAAGTTGATGATTCTGCATCTCTTATTTTTGAAATGGATAATGGTGCTTATGCTTATGTAGATTCCAACTTCAATATACCCGATGCAGCAGCAAAATGTAGGTTTGAGATATATGGAACTAGAGGGAGTATGCTAGCTGAAGGCACAATAGGCCAAGTTGAAGGTGGAAAACTAGATGTAGTACTTTCAGATGATGCTCTTGGTTATGATGCAAAGCAGGATAGAGTGGATGTTACTTCAGTTGAAATAAATGTAGAGTTTGGCAATATGTATACAAAAGAAATAGAGTCCTTCAGTCAATCTATTTTAAACAAGAGTTCAGTTGAGGTTCCGGTTGAAGATGCTTTGCAGGTGCAAAGAGTAGTTGAAGCCGCTTATAAGTCTTCTGATGATGGAATAATCATAAACTTATAATTAATATTGTAAAACAAGGCAAAAAATGGTATAAATAGTATAAATGGATTATGTTAAATAAAATATAATCTATTTATACTATTTTTTTTGAGGTGAGCATGGCATGAAAAAATATTGGGTATGGTTAAGTTCATTAGAAAAGGTTTCTCCACAAAATCGCCTTAGGTTATTAGATTGTTTTAAAGATCCTAAAAGTATTTGGGAAGCTTCTGAAGAAGAATTGAGAAAATCACAGATTCTTACAGAAGTTGCCATAAAGCAGATCACTAGTGAAAAATATAGAACTGATGCCTTGAAACACTTAGAAACTATTAATAAGGAAAAGATTGATCTGATTACAATTGAAGATGAAAAATACCCCTATTATCTAAAAAACATATATGATCCACCAGTAGTATTGTACGTAAAGGGAGAACTTATACAATATGAAA
>CAZEYH010000073.1:0-6910 GCA_964515895.1 uncultured Clostridiaceae bacterium
AAATACTTCTATGCAGCCAAAAGCTGGAAGAGATAACCGGTAATAAAGTTGATTTGTTCAGAGCCACTTATGGGGACTACAACAATAATGTAATAAGAACTGCTAAGAAGCTAAACCACTATACAATTCAATGGGATTTGGAATGTATGCATACAAAAGTAAAAACTCTGGAAAACTTGATATATAAGCATTTGAAAACATAACAATTTTAAATAAAGGACAAGCCATCTAATTATTTTACAATATATAATGAAAAAATCCGGTCACTTTACTTTACAATCTAGGGAAAAAACAGGTTCAAGATAAACTGTTGACAAAATATGCTAATTAAAGTAAGATTACAGCATAAAAATGTAAATTCGGAGGTATATATATGTTACAAGAAAGAATAGAGGAATTAGGCAGTGTAATTATTAATTTAAAAAATGACAAAGTATATATTGACGGATTTTACAATTCTGAAATGCTTAACAAATGGCTAGATGGAATAAATTGCAGGATGAGTATGGGAATGTATGCTATGGAAGAATATAATGTAGATTACTCTCAAGCTCAAGATTATTCATTAATTATAATTAGACAAAATGATAATGAGATAACCAGATATAGATATGTACCATTTTTTAAAGGAACAGTAAGATATGATAACGATGGAAGCACTGATTTAAAAAGTAAAACATTATCAAAAGTATTTAAATTGAGAAAGTGCGAATATAACAATCAATACAATTTAGTATTCTTTACAGAAATTAGGAATGACAGACCTGAAAAGATGAGTTTGCTATTTACAAATATAGATGATATAGAGAAGTATTTTATCCAAACATTTAAGAATTACAAAATATATTCATCAGATAATAAAATGTTAAAAGGTGGGTTTATTGATGTTAGAGAACATGATATTGATTGATTTGGAAACTCAAGATTTTAACGTTAAAGCTGGGATATATGAAGTAGCTTGTTTAGTGGCAGAAGAAGGCGATATAGTTGATGAGTTATATCTCGGCAAAGAGATTGACGTATGGATAGGTGAAAGAAAATACGGTTATGGCTTTCATGATATTAGCGGGAATTTTAAGTACATAAGAAAATTTAAAGACTTTATAAACAAGTACAAATACCCATTAGTAGCTCACAATTGCCCGTTTGACCGTAAATTTCTAGTATATTACGAATGGATACCTGAAGATTATCTTGCTTACTGTTCCATGCGTGCAATTAGAATGGAAGATAATACTTTAAGTAGTTACTCATTACATAATTTACTTACTTATTATGAAGTTGCTATTGAAGATGAACATACAGCAATGTCAGATGTTACTAATCTATATAAAATACTTAATATAGTAAAGCCACAAACATGGATACCAGTAGGGGTAGCAAAACCAAGATACCGTAAGCAAGTTAAACCAAGAAATATAGCAGATATTGATTTAGATATAGATACCACAGAAATATTAGCAGATGAATATGTTTGCTTTACTGGGAAAAGTGAATATCCAAGACATATAATGCAAGAGATAGCAATTAAAAATGGAGCGGAAATTACTAATAACATAACATCTAAAACTACAATATTAGTAGTTGGTATTGATGCAGGAAGCAAACTAGACAAAGCACAAGAAAAAGGATTAAATATTATTTCGGATGATGAATTTATGAAGATACTAAACTTAAAGGACAAGAATGTTGTAGTATCATAATGCGTTGTGTGTATGGAAATATATCCTACTACCGAAGTCATAAGCAGATGGGGTAGGTGAGAGTATGGCTGAATATAGATATGAAGAATTTTGTAATGTAATTAATGATAATGTTAAATTTAAATTTAAATTACATAATTGTATGAACTTCCGATTACTCATAATTCTTTTCTTGTAATAATTGATATGGCGCTTATCTATAAAAGGGAAATATTGCATAAGTTCCGTAGGGTAGTATTTAATTTTTTATCACATTACTTAATCTGATAAAAACAAGTTGATTTCAACTAACATGGTTTTATCTTTGTTCAAGTATTTAAGGCGCTTGACCAGAGCGTTAAAAAACTTGGGATTGTTCTCTTTGACATAGCATTCAATTCTAGTAGTATCCATGATGTAAAGCTGAGCAGGATTATAACCAAGTTCTTTTTCTAGTGATTGGCTTAGCTCTTGGCATATAGGTTCTGTTACATTAACAAGTTTATGGAAAAACTGTTTGATGTCATCAGTATTACATGGCTTGGAGTTAAAGAAGAATAACGTAATCAGGGAATAGGTTCAAAACTTCTATTAAGTGCGTTAGATAATTTGGATCGCAACACTCGTATCACAGTAAATACATATCCAAAAGATTACTTGCCAGGTCAACCTGCAAGAAGGCTGTATTTCAAGCATGGATTTATTGAAACAATTTGCGAGCCATTTTTTGTTGAAGACAGATACGAGATGGTTGAATTGTCTCTTATATCAAGCTCAATAGTACCCCCTGTGTTAGGATAGTTGTCGTAAGATAAATTTTATAGTATTCTCGTAATAAGAGAGAATTAAAAGGAGACGACTATGCCAAAAGATAACAAAAATAATAGAATGTACACTGAAGAACAGAGAGAAGCAATGGTATCTAAATTATTACCACCAAATAACATGTCTATTACAGAACTTTTAGCCCAAAGTGGCTTACCACAAACTACTCTACATGGCTGGAAAACAAGAGCTTTAAAAAAGTACAACCCCAAAAACGGGAAAGTAAGCAAAAATACGACTTCAAGTAAAAAGTTTCATATCGTTATGGAAACCTATACTTTATCAGAATATGATTTAGCCAAGTATTGCAGGAAGAGGCTATCTTCCTTGCCAGTGTAGAGACGCAGCAAATTATGATACGATTGTATTGGATGAAACATGAAAAAGGAAAATGGGACAGGGACCAAGGTGAACGCTGATTACAAAATTTGTTATTATCATATCAAATAATTGTAATTATCTTAAAAACACCCCATTCAGTTTGAGTTTACGCTATTCAAATATTTAAACCGAAGAATAAATCTATATGATATTCTCCAATTATATTCTTGCGGATAAACTATTTCAGAACCTTCAAGATTATACCTGAGGGCAACTCAATATCTATTAAAATGAAAGTGTCTGGCTTCTATGTACTGATATTGCATCAGAAAGAGGGGCTGTAGGTCGCTTTTTAGAGCTAACTGCGATGTTCTGAAACGATTACACCTAGCTAATTACAAGGAATGCAGAAAATAATTTTACCCCAAAATTCAACGAAGGAATGCATATTAGAGGGACATTGATAAATAAATAACGAACTTCCACCCCAATATAAGAAAACCGTCTAAAATACTGTAAAATAGAGTGAAACCCGCTATTCAATAGTGTATAATAGATATAAGAAAAAAAGAAAGGGGTTTCAACTATGGCTATTATACCACAACAAACATTATTTGTGTGGAGTGATTTAAATGAATTAGGAGATTTGGAAAGATTACGACTTGTACTCGAACATATGCCCGATGAAGAATTCATGCAGAAGCTTGAATATGAGAGGGGAAACGGACGAGATGATTACCCTGTTAGAGCAATGTGGAATAGTATACTTGCAGGTGTTGTCTTTGAGCATCCATCAGTTGAGAGTTTGAGGCGTGAGCTTTCTAGAAATGCTCAATTAAGGTTTATGTGTGGTTTTTATGGTGTAGGGGAAAAAGCTATACCACCTGATTGGGTATACTCAAGATTTTTCAAAAAACTATTTGATAATGAAGAAGAAATAAACAAAATATTTGATAAACTCGTAGAAGAGCTATATATTGTTGCCTAACTTTGGGGAGGATTTGGCAATAGATAGTAAAGCAAAAATATCTATTAAGTTTATCTGGCACAAATGTTGTAAAATATGTTAACATAATAGTAAATAATATACAAAGGAATAACACTCAATATATAAAGTAAATGACACATGATTATTTTATATTAGGATTATTTTACTGCTACCTTGCCACACTACAAATTTTTTCCTAAATAAAATGTAGCAAAGCTTACTATTTATCAAATATACATGATAAGCTTGATAAGTATATAAACAATCCTAATTACCATAGTATGCCCCATGATGCTCTTAATAGCATTTTAGCTGTAGCCCTGCAGAAATATAATGCAATGATCGCCATTAATTGTATAAAATGTAGTGTCAAATAAGCAATGAAAACTGATGATAAACGGTAATTAATGATTGAACAAGAAAAGAGCAGTGATGATCCTTGAAAATTGAAAACAGATATATGAGATCTTGGAAGAAGATGCTTTGTAAACAAATGAAAAATGATATTATACCGGCAAGAAAGCATAATAAGGTAAGGCTAAATATAGGTTAAGGTATAGTAAATAATTCTATAAGCTATTATGCTGAAGTCTGCAAATTTTCCAGGTATTCATAGGACAACTTTATCAGTTCAAGCCATTTGGATGGCATGTTAAGCATATCCATGACTTGAGGGATATTAACTGGTACATTATAGTCAAGGGATTTATGTCTGCGCAGAAAGTTGAAGAATGCAGCAAAAAGAGCCATAAACTCATTTGCCTTGCCAAAGGAATTAAAGCCGTTTTTACCCCCGTATACGCCTTTGAAGGTTCTGTTCAGACGTTCAATAATTTGCTTTAGCCAACGATATTCTTCTGACACTTCATCTTTATTGGTAAGACCAATAATCTGCTTAACAGCGAAATGGATGCCATATTGAGCAAAAAAGTGTTGAGCGAGAATATATATAGGATTGACATCAAAGATTAACAAAAGATCTTCTGGAAGCTCTTTAAACTTTGACAAGGCAGAATAAATAGCTTTGATAGCAGAAACTCCATCTCTGTTAAGGTAGATAGAATAGAAAGTAATAATTTTTTTTATAGCATCATGATAAAGAAGACATAATGCTTTTTACCAAGAACTTTGATATATGTTTCATCACTGCAGATTGAGACTGTAACAGATAGTTCATAAGGGTAGTTATCAACGAAAGGTTTAATTACACTGGCAGCAGAAGAGGCGTAATTAGCAACAGTTTGATGAGTGATTTTAATATTATGGATATCCCAGAGTATAGATGGGTTTGCCTAGTGCTCAAGCCATAATTAATATGGTATGCAAGATCAAGGCCGAGGACATATTTGGAGTTTTTAATACGAGAAAGATCAACAGTAGAAGGCTTATGAGTATCCTCTTTAAGGGAATCTATTTCTATATCAAAGACACGATAGTAATAATGCAGCTTGTATTTATAGGGATTCTTTTCAAAGTCAGCTTTCTCGTCCTTGGACATAGAGGTTAGATTGTGAATATAAAATGGGCAATGTTTATTAACACAGGTGTAAACAAAGAATTGCCTACTGTCACGTTTTTTTTGAAGAGATTTGCTGCAATGGGGGCATTTAAGCGTAAGTTTTTCCAAGTAGGCCTTATTGGGATAAAAGGTTGATTTGCAAACTTTACAACCAAGTTGACCTCTTCCACCAGAATTGTCGTAAATATACTCATAAGGAGCACTGCAAATAGGGCATAAAGTACCAGGAGGAGGTAGGAACTTACTTCTTCTGTTAACAGGTTTAAGGGCCTTGCCGTGTTTTTTAAAAAAGGAAAATGTAGATAGTAGTTTTGCATTTATAAATCATATAGAAAACGAGAAAACTAAAGAAAAAATTAAGTTGTTGAAAACAATAATTGAAGAGATCCTCATATTAGAGGAATATGCATGTTCAAATGTTATTGAGGTAGGTGATTAATGTGGTTGAAAGTAATAGGGTGGAATTTAAAAAGGGATTAAATGATAGCTTGGAAAAAGAAGTTGTAGGGTTTTTAAATTATTCTGAAGGAGGAGAAATATATATTGGAATTGCTGATAATGGAGTAGTTTCAGGTGTTCAAGACTCTGATGACATTCAAAAAAGAATAGTAGATAGAATAAAAAATAACATATACCCTTCAACAATGGGACTATTTGATGTAATTACTGTTAATATGGATGGTAAGGATGTTGTCAAAATTATAATATCGAGTGGTCCTGAAAAGCCATATTACATCAAAAAATATGGAATGTCTCCAAATGGTTGTTTATTAAGGGTAGGGACTACTGTTCAACAGATGACCATGGATATGATTGATTCTTTATATTCCAAACGCATTAGAAATTCGCTTGGAAAGCTTGTATCACCAAGGCAAGATTTAACATTTAAACAACTTAAGATTTATTATGAAGAAAACGGCTATGATTTAAATGAAAAGTTTTTAAATAACTTAGAATTATACACTGAAGAAAATAAGTTTAATTATGCAGCATATTTATTAGCTGATGACAATGGTATTTCTATGAAAGTTGCTAAGTATTCAGGAACTGATAAAGTTGATTTAATAGAGAATGCAGAATTTGGTTATTGCTCATTGATAAAAGCAACAGAAAATATTCTAAACAAATTAGATATTGAAAATATCACAAAGACTGAAATTACATCAACAGTACGAAAAGAGAAACGTCTTGTAGATTCTACTGCATTAAGGGAAGCTGTTATTAATGCAATAATCCACAATGACTATTCCAACGGAATACCTCCAGTTTTTGAAATCTTCTCAGATAAATTTGTTATTACATCATCAGGAGGTTTGCCACAGGAATTAAGTCAAGAAGAGTTTTTCGATGGTATTTCTGCACCTAGGAACAAGGAACTTATGAGAGTGTTTAAAGATGTCAGGCTGGTCGAACAACTTGGCTCTGGAGTACAGAGAATATTAAAGGCATATGACAGAAACATATTTAAATTTAGTCCTAATTTCTTAAGAGTTAGCTTCCCAATCAAAAATGTCGGAGAGAATGTCGGAGAGAATGTCGGAGAGAATGTCGGAGAGAATGTCGGAGAGAATGTCG
>CAZEYH010000073.1:7010-9520 GCA_964515895.1 uncultured Clostridiaceae bacterium
GAAAGAAAATGATCAAGCTCAATAATACACAAAAAAGTATTATTAGCCTCATTAAACATGATAAGTATATTACTCAGGCGGAGATAAGCGAAAAGTTAAATAGAACTACTAGAACAGTTGAAAGAAATATGAAAAAGCTCCAAGAAGCCAATATTATTATCCGAGTAGGTTCAGATACATTAGGATATTGGGAGATAATAGAGTAACATTTTAACCCCTGTGTCAGACACTTTTTACAACAGCGGAGAAAAGAAGCTGCCATATAAGCGGGTTTTAGGCAGACTCGTTGTATTATGTGCCAGACACAAAATACAACGAATACAACGAAGTATAGTAAATATTTTTATTAATTATAGTTATATTGGAGATACTGCTTTTTTTATCTTGCAAAAACAAGGATGTCCTAGGGAATATGTTTCTGCATATGGGACATGTTGAGAGTGTTGTGTTGATGTCAAAGGTTAAAAAACACCACGACTAAAAATGTCCATAAACAAGGGGCTCCAGACGTTGAGCTTTTCTCATGTCTACTTTGTCGGAGGTGTCAATGTTAGGAAACCCTTATTTTTATTGTTTGAGATTGTAGTATATCGATTTTCCTGAAGATGACAGGGATAAGTTGACAGATTAAATAACTCATATTTTTATAAGGGTTGAGGAGACAGGGCAGATGTAATTCTAAGTAGGTTTTTTTGAACAAATTATTTTATCAATTCCATTAAATCATTTATCACATATTAACAGACAATATCACAGTTATTAACTGTGTGATAACGAGTTATACCTATAATTAGGTAATACATATGATAAATGCATATTGTATTAATTAATGTTAAGCAACTTTTTTGGCGTTTTATAAAAATATAATGCAATCCTATTTCCTAATACCGCAGATATTTAAAAAAATCACTAATCTTCATTGCAATACATATTGAGCCAATTAAATTAATAATTGTTAGAACAAGCCAAAAACTCATAATATTTTTCATAGTATTTTGTTTCTGTTCCATAGATTTAGATAACTCTAACATTTTCATTGACATATATAGGTTAAATTCTGAATCAGTCAGATCTGCGGGTTTCTTTTCATAAAATTTGAAGTTGTCCTTTGAAATTTCTTCATAATAATATTTTTTAAATGGGTTTTCTTCATCTGAAAAACCTTCTTTAACTTTATTATTTAACTTCTCTTGTTTTTCCTTTGGCAAGTAACTTTTTTCATAACAATCATTATCTGAAAGTAACCTTTTTCGATATTCTTCAAGCATTATATTCATTCCAACCCCTCCTATTTATTTACTTCCTATATTAATAATTCTACGAAATATATAGAATGTCCTGCCAAGTATATAAAATTTATCTATAAGATATAATAATTTTTATCAGAATACTTATTATGAATGGTAAAATAGAGTTAATAGAATACGGCCATTTTATTTTTTTTGTTTTGCTTAATTGACAAAAGGTAAATTATATTATTTCAATGTAGACAAAGTGTTTATTAATTGCTTTAATATGAGAGGGTGAAAGCATGGTTAAGAAAGAAGAAACGAATGATATAATACAGTTTTTGATACAACAACTTGAAAACATTTGGATATCAATGGAGTACTGCAAAATAGACGTTACCACAGAAAAAAGCAAAGGACAAAGAGGTGATGTGTGGATTTCAAGCGAAAAGCAGGACAGCGTAAGTTTTGAAAAAAATATTATTGCTCTTATTGAAGCTAAACGTAGGAATTCAAATATAGGCGATATGGATTGGCGAGATGCTATGCGTCAAGGGAAAAAAGTCACTAAAGTAGAGTTTAAATTATTATATAGTTACAAATTGTACTTCTGAAATTCGTTATTATAACAGTTTTACTGACGAAGAAATTATACTTGATGACAAGAAATTAACAAAATTAGTAAACAGTGAAGTATTGCATAAAATTCAAACACAGGTATCAATAGATAATTCGGTTGTAATACATAAAACACAAAAAGATAATAGAGAGTTTACGGAAGCTAAATTTGGACGTATTTTAAAAGAATGAGCTAATATTTATAGGTCAGTTGGGTTAAGAAGTGGTGACGAAAGAATAGACCCTACTGTCAGCTTTGTTGTTTTGAAATATATATCAGAGAAGGAAGAAGAAGTATCCACATTAAATAATGTTATTAAATTTTGGGACGATTTTTGAAAGATTGTTAAGGAAGAAGAAAATAGAGATTTAAGTTCAGAATTCAACACGACGGTTGACCAAATTGGGGGAAGAGAGCCCAGATAAAGATAATCCATACAAGGATTTTAAAGACATTATAAAGTTTCCTAGAAAATTAACACATGAACATTTCAACAAATATATGAAATTCTAGATGGATATCATTTTCATGGAGGTGCAAGGTTTGACCTTTTCGGTACTATTTATGAAGGATTTGCTACTCAAGCAAAGAAAAAAGAGTTTGGAGAGTTTTATACAAGAAGACATATAACTGGAATAATTTCACGACTTTTATTAAGAAAT
>CAZEYH010000074.1:0-1677 GCA_964515895.1 uncultured Clostridiaceae bacterium
GCACTTGACTTTTAATCAAGGAGTCCGGCGTTCGAGTCGCCGATGGGTCACCATTATTAGAAAGTAGTTTCTAGAAAAATAGAAACTACTTTCTGTTTTAAAAACCTAACACCCTAATTAACTTTAATAAATTGACTCCATGCTTTCTTATTGTTTTCATCCACACATTCGATACGTACTACAGTGTCTGTTTTTTTGATTCTATAGACACCTTTTTCCACTAGTCCAATCTCATTTGTAGTTAATCTGTCACCAGATGAAAATGTATCATTCAAAAAAAAGATTTTTTTCACAGGGGAGCATTCAACTATAATTTTATCTCCATCTAGTGTTATCTGTTTAATTATAGGCCCTTGTGAGCAGTAAAAATTACCGGTTTTAATATTTTTCAAGATACTCTCTTTATCAAGGTTCTCACTGCTTACCATAATATAGCCGCCAAACAAGTCTTTGCTGTACAGGTGAGTATTATCAGCAGCAAAGATGTGCTTAACCAAACCCTTAGATGCTGCAACATCCAGATAAACGGATGCATCCCCTCTTAAGCTATTCACTTCAGATGCCATATTCCATATCTCTATGCCTAAACACTCATGCAGATTTGAAAAATCAGTATGAGTAAGCAAAGACCATGATGGATGAGCAATTATTGCAATTCCGTTCTGTTTGTTTATTTTATCAATAATTGTCTGAAGCTCTGTATTATCATCTGTATATATTTCTTCCTCTATACCTATACCTAGAATATGAAAAGCCTTTCTTAACGTAAAATCATTTATATGAAATTCAGTTCCGCTAAATAAAACAAAGTTTTCAGTTTCATACCCCTTAAAATATTTCCTATGATCGGTAATAGACAAAAAGCTGTATCCGGCCTTTTTATATGTTTCTACACATTCCAATGGTGATACGGACCCATCTGAAATATTGGTATGACTGTGCAAATTCCCTTTATACCAGTTTAGTTTGTTATTTAAAATTTCCATTATCTATATACCTTCTTTGCTTTTGTTCTTTACATATTCCCAAAACTCAGATTGCAAACGCACTGCTTCAGTGTCTTCTTTGACAATTTTTATAGCACGAGCCAGGGATTTAGCATAAATGTCCAATATCGTTCTACCTTTTTCTTCAGAAGCAAGACGAGCATCACCGGTTACATTTTCAGGATAGTTGGCATACCACCATAAAGCATTATTTACACCATTATCCTGTAAATGCTTGAAGCGTTTAAGGGGCAGAACTGGTTGTTGTTGAGCATACTCAAGTTTAGTTTTGCCTGGGCAGCATGCCATGAAGAGAGATGTTTCCAGCTCACTGGCATGTCCACCAAAATTAGTTTCAACTATGTTATTTATGATATTATCTTCCTCGGGGGTAAGTTTCCCATATATACCCGTTTGATAAAAAATATATTCTGTAGGTTCATCAACCCGGCTCATTGCAAAATAATCAAGCATGTGCTTGTTGCCTCCGTGTCCATTAACAACAAGTATTTTTTTAAAACCATTAGCTGCTATGGATTTAAGCAATAGACCGAAAGCCTCAAGTGCAAAAGCCTGAGGATAATTAACAGTACCGGTGAAGCAGGCTGCTTCATGTACCTGCATCATGTAGTATGGCGGAAATACTACAGCAGATTCAATTTCTGCAGCTTTGCATGCTACAGTATGCGCG
>CAZEYH010000074.1:1687-9410 GCA_964515895.1 uncultured Clostridiaceae bacterium
CGACAATCATATCACAACCAAAAGGCAAATGCTCACCATGCCGTTCAAGAGAACCTGTAGGCAGTATACAAAGACTGGTTTCCTTTACGGCTTTCTTAAAATCTGATGGTACTAAATATTCCCAACGCATATTAAATACCTCCATAATTATTTACACATAATTATTCATAAAATTGTTAATCAATTCAGGTTTGCTTTCTTACTAAATCTCTTTTTAAATTCATCAGTATATGCAGTTACCAATTCTTCAAAATCAGAAATTTAGTTAACCTTAATAAATTGGCTCCATGCTTTCTTGTTATTTTCATCAATGCATTCAATTCTAACTGCAGTATCTGTTTCTTTAATTCTATATACGCCCTTACTTATTAATCCTGTTTCGCTCGCTGCAATTCTATCATTGGATGAAAATGTATCACTAAAAAATACAATTTTTTTTACTGGCGAGCATTCTGCAATGATTTTATCTTCATCTACAGTTATTTGTCTTATTTCAGGACCTTGTGAAGAGTAAAAATTTCCAGCCTTAATGTTTTCAAAGATACTCTCTTTATCCAACCTCTTACTGTTGACCATAATATAACCACCAAGTGTATCATTTGTATATCGATGACTGTCATCAGCAGCAAATAAATATTTAACAATACCTTTCGATGCAGCAACATCTACATAATTGGAGGCGTCTCCTCTTGAGCTTTTAACATCATTAGCATGATTCCATATCTCTATACCAAAATAATCATGTAAATTTGTTAAATCATCATGAGTAATCAAAGACCATACAGGATGAGCAATTATTGCTATTCCATTCTTTTTATTTATTTTATCAATAATTGTCTGAAGCTCTGTATTATCATCTGTATATATTTCTTCCTCTATACCTATACCTAGAATATGAAAATTTTTTCTTATTAACCAATTCACATGATGAAATTCAGTTCCGTTAAATAAAACAAAGTTTTCAGTTTCATATCCTTTATAATATTTTGCATGATCAGTGATAGAAAGGAAGTCATATCCTGCTTTCCTATATATTGCCATACATTCCGATGGTGAAATCAATCCATCTGAAATATTTGTATGGCAATGTAGATTTCCCTTATACCAATTTAGTTTATTATTAAAAAGTTCCATTATCCAACTCCAATATTATAATTTAATATAATTAATACAATTTAAAATCCATCTACCCCTTAACAGAACCCGTGATGATGCCTTTAACAAAGTATTTCTGTACGAACGGGTAAATACATACAATTGGTGCAGCAACGATGATGATTGCAGCCATACGGTAATTTTCTTCAGGAATAAATTCACCTGCTGCTTCCGTTACAAACTCATTTGCTGCCAAGAATTGACCAAATACAATTGTGCGTAAATAGTACTGTAACGTCCAGAATTTAGGATAGTCTGTATAAATCAAAACCGGAAACCAGATATTCCAGTTCCCTAATGCAATAAACATCGCAATTGCAGCTAGTGTAGGTGATATCATAGGTAATACAATTTGAAACGTTGTTTGAAATTCAGTTGCACCATCAATATGGGCTGACTCTAAAACACTCGAGGGCAAACTTTCTATCTGGCTGCGTACAATAATTATATAGAACATACTGACAAGATTGGGAAGTATGAATACTAAAAAATTATTTCTAAGATTGAGGTACTTGGAGTAAATTACATAGGTTGGAATCAGACCTCCGGAAAAGTACATTGTTATTACATACATATATGTAAAGAATTTCTTGCCAAGAAATTCTTTTGAGAATCCATAGGCAGTTACCAGTGTGATGAGCACTGAAAGGAATGTGCCTGTAATTGTAACAAAAATAGTGTTTAGCATAGCACGAGTAAAATAATGGTTTGATAAAATCTTTGAATATGCTAAAGTATTAAAGCCTTTAGGCCAGAATGTGACCTTGTTGTTTACTATAGAAGAAGCATCACTCACAGAAATTGCCAGAATATTTAGGAGCGGGAAGGTAACAGCAGCTATTATCAGAAGAATTATAAAAATGTCAAAGTACTGGAAAATTTTTTCACCGCGTGTTTGTTTCATAATATTGTCCTCCTTCTTTGCCATTTAACATTACTTTTTTACCACAGTGACCATCCGGCAACCTTACGGGATAGCCTGTTTGTAGAATAAACCAAAATGAAATTAACTATGGATTGAGTAAGACCTATCCCTGAAGTTAAGGAGTATTGATTTTTCTCAATGCCGAGACGATAGGTATAAGTGCTTATAACATCGCCAACTTCATATAGCATGGGATTATAGAGTAAAAAAACCTTTTCAAAACCGATGTTTATCATTCTACCGGTCTTAAGAACCAACAGGACGATGATTATAAGACGCAAGCCCGGAAGTGTGATGTGCCAAGTCTGGCGCAGACGTCCTGCACCATCAATGGCTGCAGCTGCATAAAGCTCTGTATCAATCGATGAGAGTGCTGCTATGTAGTAGACTGCACTCATACCAAAACTTTTCCAAATTCCGGCTGTAACCAGAATGGCTCTGAAATACTGTGGATCAGCAAGAAAGTGTATTGGTTCAATTTTAAATACATTTTTAAGTATAATATTTACTAATCCAGCCGAAGGCGATAGAATAGTAACAAACATACCGGCTACGACGACCCACGATATGAAATGTGGTAAATAGCTGATAGTCTGTGCAATCCTTTTGAGTTTATTCGAACGCAGCTCATTTAGAAGTAATGCAAAGATAATCGGAACGGGAAAACCGAATATCAAGTCATATATATTAATGATGACAGTGTTTTTCATAATACGCCAAAAGTTTGCATCAGTTAAAAAGCGTTCGAAATACTTAAATCCCACCCATGTGCTTCCAAATACGCCCTTGTACACGCTGTAATCCTGAAAGGCTATTGCGATTCCAAATATCGGCAGATAGTGGAATATTATAACAAGCATGATACTTGGCAGTATTAGTAAATAAACAGGAATAGACTTTTTGAATCTGATAACTAAATCAGTTTTTCCGACGCTTTGGATAGTATGTGAAATTACCTTGCTCATAAATACCTCCCATATTTCATTTACTTAATAAAACTTTACATGAGATAAAGCCTTTCTCAGGTCAGGTTCAAGTGTACATCAGGGAAAATAAACAGGGCGCAGCACACATTAATGCGCGCCCCGTCAAGGTGTTGACTCTGAATGAGTTATTGTGTAATGATCATATTATTATTTTAAGCTATATTTCTGAACAGCTTCTGACATAAGTTTATTTAATGCTTCAACAATATCAGCATCGTTAGCAACCACCTTTTTAGCTTCTTCACGGAATTCATCAAGACTTATTTGACCCATGATTGTTTTTGCGATAAGAGATTTTGAAGTTCAAGGGAGTTACTTCTTTTAAGACTAAGATTATCATCCAAATCAGATCTATATAAGTTACTTCTAGGTTCATCAATATAAACAAATTCCTCAAATTTTGCTATTGCATCTGAAAACTCTTTTTTATACACAGCCTTTTCTTCAGAGGTATATGATGGACAGGCATCAATTGCGGAATTTTCTTTATATTTCATACGTTGTGCAGAGTTGATTCCAACCATGAGACCATATCCAATTCTCCATCCATTATCAGTTTCTGCCGGCTGAATAGGAGTTTCCACGCCATTTATAATCTCATATTCATAGCCTTCACGCCCATACACTACTAAGTTTCTGATTTCTTCGCTTAATAATGTTTCTATAACACGAATACAGGCATCTGCAGACTTTGTCTTTGAACTTATTACCATTGGTGGGCCTACAAGTTGACCCCAATGCTTATATACACCGTCTTTCATTTCAATTCCATCATCAGCCGGATACCATGCCGGTAACAGCTTGGCGCCTTCGACACCATTAGCAGGATATTTTGTAATGAAACCGCTAATACCGCCACGATTTTTAACAACAATAAACATGTTGTTGCTATAAATTTTTTTGGTATAATCTGATTTTGTGTGAGTCATGAATTCGTTGTCCAGAAGACCTTCCTGAAAGAGCATCCTGCCAAAAGAAAGTGCTTTTATCATATTTTCTGTAGCAAATGCATGTGTATAAGTATGTGTATCATCATCATATAACCATGTGCCAGATTCAAACATAATATTGAATGGTGAGAACATTAATTCATAATACTGATCCAACTTACTGGTAGAATACGGAATAGTGTTGGGAATTTCCTCCTTAACTTTACGCATTGCGTCAACCCATCCATCAAGAGTTGTGGGCGTTTCAAGACCAACCTTTTCAAGCATATCCGCTCTGTAACCAAAGCCATCATTTGTACCGAAATCTGCATTACTTGGATAACCCCAGATAACATATGTTTTGCCATCGCTTGCTTTTATATATTCACGCTGAGCACTATTATAGATTTTGGAGATAACAGGAGATTTGTCGATATAATCATCAACTTGTAAAAATGCACCGTCCTGTCCATATTTATTAAGATCAAACATAGATGCTCCACCATACATTAAATCCATTAATTCACCTGAAGCGATAAGCATACCGAATTTCGTCCAAACATCAGCATGAGGTGGGGTTGTTACATTAGTAAACTTGACATTAGCTATTTCTTCGATAATGTCGATAAACCAGTTGCTGGAAAAATCAAATTCCTGCCAGGTTGTTCCTTGAGGATGAAAAAACCAAGTGAGCTCTGCAGGAGGCTCTTTTTGAGTTTTGGTAGAGTCCTCTGTTTTAACGGTTGTATTGGTTTCGTCTGTCGTGCCGGTTGTATTTTTTGCAGTTGTGCACGCACTCAGTACAAATATAATAAGTAACACATAGATGATAGTAATTGCAGGTTTTCTCTTCATTTTTTGTACCTCCTTGATAAAAATAGAATTTGTGGATGCCAATTTGCATAAGTCAATTTGTATCCTGAAAAAATTCTATTTTTCAATGGGGATTATTACAATGATAATTATTTAAGTTCTTAAAAAATGCTCCTTCCTGAATGAAGTATTTCCACACAAAGATATAAATGATACAAATTTAAGGTAGTGCACTTTTTTAAGATATATTTGAAAATAGGAAACATTATTATGTTATACTGCCTTTCATATTGTTACGGTATGAACTTGGAGTCACTCCAAAAAACTTTTTAAAGCGTCTGATGAAGTACTGAGGCGAAGAATAGCATAACCTTTCTGATATATCAGTTATACTGAAATCAGTTTCTATCAATAACTTGCAGGCTAGTTTCATCTTCTCAGTGGTAATGTATTCTATAAATGTCATTTTTTCTATTTCATGAAATATTTGACTAAGGTATGGTGTTGTGATATTTAGTTCATCCGAAACAGCTTGCAGGGAAAGTTGGGAACTGGTAAGATTTTTATTTATATAATCTTTAGCATCCTTTACAAGTGACACTGTGGCATTTGAAACAACAAGCATAAAATCAAGTTCTGAAGTTATAATATCCTTTAATGCTTGGCATAGTGTTAATATATCGTTACAGGTTCCAAAAGCTTCAATAAGTCTTTTACTTATATCAGGTTTGCTGAATTTCTCAATAATGGAGGTTACCTCGAGCATTATCTGTTGTACATACTGTACTGAACAACCGCTGCATCTCAATTTTTCAACTATATCATCCAAAATATCATTAGTGCGTTTTGTGTCCTTTTGTTTTAGTGCATCAGCAAAATTCAAAAGCTCATTTGAGATATTGGGTTCAACTTTGTCAAATTGACACACAAATTTATATGAAAAATACTTTCTTTCCGGAAAAAGATACGAATATCGTAAAGATTCTATAGTAAAGTTTACTATGCCTGCCAGTTTTGGTATATCTGATATAACCGGCCCCGATGCAATATAGAAACGGAAACCATGAAAAGTTTGTTTAAACAGTGTACTGCAGAGATTATTAAGAATGTTGCCATCAAAATTGAAATTGACAAGACCTGTTATATAATCTGAATTCTGATAAAATACTCCAAAGGAATTATTAGTATTGAATGCAGCTTCAAGTATTAAAGAGGCCTCTGCCAGTGCGTATTCAGGATCAAATTCACCATTTTCCGTATCGATATTTGTGTATTCAGAAACTACTTTAACTGCAATAACCACATAGTTCTCAAAAGGGAATTTAACGCGCATCAAAAGCATTGTATCGTTAATCTCACCGGCATCGCTTTGTTTTGCGGACATAAGCCACATTATAAAATTATTGCGTAGTATCGGCATTAGTCTATTTATTTCTAGTGTCTGGCTTTCAACCGTATTCATCAATCCGGTCAAAGTACCCTGGATAAAATCATAGGCGTCTAGAAAGCCGGAAGGAGCAGAGTTTTGGTTTTGGATACTTGTCCTGTCACAAAGCTCTATAATTGTCTTTACAGGCCTTGACTGTAACAGTGATATTGCAATTATAAATACTACGCTGACCAGAAACGATACAAACGCACATATGAGCAGGTTTTTTAAAATATATTTTACAGGTTCCATGTAGAAATGCTCCGGAGTTACAGAAATATAACACAAACCATTCTTATCTGTCATATAGGAGATAATACTGCGTGTCTTTTCAATTTTCTTAAAATAGTAACCGATGTTGCCATTTTTCAGGCTGTCATCATAAAAGGAAAGTTGTGTGTAATGGCGTCCGGAATCCCTACTGCTTTTGTCGTAGATTACTGTGCCTTGTTTATTTAAAACTATAAGATTTCCAGATTTGTCTATAGTATTTTCCTTTAATTTATTATTCAATGCATCAGTACTGTAGTCGATGAATATTAATGCAATAACCTTATTAGCACTTACAAGCGGCCTTATCATTTGTATAGCTCCCTCAACTGCATAAGCATTGAAGCCGTTAACATCACCAGCACTTGGTATTTGCTCACATCTTGACATATAAAAAGTTATTGCATCATCATGAAAGTTATAGAAATAATCATATTTGACAGTATCATTTGATACTATAAGATGATTCATAACATAAAATATTCCTACTTCTCTAATAAGAGGGTTACCTTTTGCTATATTTTTAAAATAGGTATTTATACTGCTTATGTTCAGCAAATTTTTTTCAATGGGATTGTTCAGAAAATACTTCATATTTGTATTACTGTATAGGGCAAGCAGTGTTTGATCATATATTTTTTCAGAACCATTAACAATTGAGATCCTGAATAGGTTATTATATTGTTCTATCAGTTGGTTATTTGTGCTTATACTCCATGCAGATATTTCTTTTCGAAGCACATCATATGACAGGATACTTGATAGCATAGTACAAGCTATAACAAGAATCATAGAGATAAGACACTGGTACAAAAGAAAAGATAATAGTCTACGGTTTTTCAGATTTTTAAACATAGCATCTCCATCCTCTGATAAATTTGCTTGTGTAAAAATATTATGTAAAAGAAAAATTATATTATTAGTTTACTACATGGCTCATAATATGACAAGAACAAGATAGGATTTCGGGCGCATTAGGGCGCATTGAAAACAGCTTTCTTTTTTACAATTAATTGTGATATAATATTTGTAAGGAATCAGTTAATAATGCTATTATTTGAAATTCACTATTACTCTAGTTAATTACTCTATATCAAAATACTATGGAAAGGTAGTGCCAAATAAATTATGAAAACTGATGTGAAATAACAATATGAAAGAAAGGGGATTTTATCATGTCATGGCAAATTATTATGCATGTTAATTATTGTGAGCA
>CAZEYH010000075.1:0-1324 GCA_964515895.1 uncultured Clostridiaceae bacterium
ACCTTCGGAAAAGGTATCGGACAGTTTACAATGCCTTTAAAAAGGGGGTTTGCTGTCAAAGCCACAACTATGCTATGGTACACGCCAAGTGGGATAAATATCCAGGGAAAAGGGATACGTCCTGATATTTACTATAATCAGGAGGACATTATCGATTTTGCCTTAAAAAGAATAAATCAGCATGATTAACTAGGGCTATGCATAGTTCTAGTAATAATTCTGCTAGAAAATTATTGCTATTATTTGACATACTGTTTTAAAATCTCAATTTCCTCTTCTGTTAATTCCCTAAAGTTGCCAGTAGCGAGGTTTTTATCTAGTTCAACTCCTCCCATTGCTATTCTTCGCAGGTATTCAACTTTCTTTCTTACTGATTCAAACATCCTTTTTACCTGGTGGAACTTACCTTCATAAATTACTAGCTCTACTTCCCTATCATTGATTATTTCTAATTCAGCTGGCATTGTTTTATATCCATTATCCAATACTACACCTGAACGGAACTTTTCTACGTCCTTTTCTGTTACATTTCCTTGGACAATGGCATAGTATTTTTTGGGAACACATTTCCTAGGTGATAAAAGCTGATGAGCAAGATTTCCATCATTGGTAAGAATAATAAGTCCTTCTGTATCAATATCAAGCCTTCCAACGGGAAATAGATCAAATTTTTTATACTCGTCGGAAAGTAAGTTCACAACTGTCTTATATTTTTTATCAAAAGTAGCAGATATAACTCCTGTAGGCTTATTCATCATAATATAAATAAATTCCCTATAATTTAATATTTCTCCATTCACATTAATTGAAGCAACATTAGGATTTATATGCATTCCGTTATCAGAGACAGTAACACCGTCTACCTTTACCATACCCTGTTTTATTAGTTTCTTTACTTCCTTGCGAGTACCATATCCGAAATTTGCCAAAATCTTATCTAAACGCTGCGTATTTGTCATCTCTCATCCTTTCGCCTTTATCCAATTTTTTGCATTTTTTTATTTCAAATTCTTGTTGAAATAATTTTGATGCAGTGTTATAATATAGTTATTGTCCGGAAAGTCACGAAATGACTTTCCGAAGAACAATTATATTATTTCTATAAATTAAAATGGCCCATTGGTCAAGAGGCCTAAGACACCGCCCTCTCACGGCGGAAACAGGGGTTCGAATCCCCTATGGGTCACCAAAAATATTATAATTGTTAAATAGCTGGGGTTATTTTAGTCCCAGCTATTCTATTATTTATCCAGTAGTAATATTTATTCAGTGCTAATTATTCATATTTTGCCATAAATGCCTTTATTTCTTCCATGCTCTTTAT
>CAZEYH010000075.1:1424-9361 GCA_964515895.1 uncultured Clostridiaceae bacterium
GTGCTAATTATTCATATTTTGCCATAAATGCCTTTATTTCTTCCATGCTCTTTATGCCTGTTGATGCTCCTACAGCCATAATGCAATGTGTTCCTACTGCATTTGCAAATTTCCCGCATTCATAGAGGCTCCACCCTTGTGTAATGCCTGTTAGGAATCCTGCTGCAAAAGAATCTCCTGCTCCTGTAGTATCAACAGGTTTTATATCTGTATATGTTGGTATCTTGTGTTTTTCTCCACCGGAATCTTTAATAAAACATCCATCCTTTCCCAGCTTTATAACAGCAGTTTTAACTCCCATAGAAAGGAAAACATCGGCAATATCTTCAGCGTCCTCTTTACCACTTAGTTGGACTGCCTCCTCATAACTTGGCATAAATAAATCAATATATTTCATACAAGGTTCTAAAACTTTCATCCAGCGGCCCTTTGAATCCCATGCAGTATCTAGTGCTGTATACTTACCCATTTCCTTTGACTTTTTTAATACCCTAGCACAAGGTTCACCATCAAAACTTGGCATCAACATTGTACCTGCAATAAATACAACTTTTGATTTTTCAATAATACTAAAATCCACATCGGTATCTGTAAACTCAGCATTTGCTCCAAGGCAATGTAGAAAAGACCTTTCACCATCCGAATCTACAAGGACTACTGACGCAGACGTACTTGAATTTGGATCAAGTATTAGACCATCTACATTTACTTTTTCTTCTTTAAGTGAGTTATGGATAAATTTACCAAATCCGTCATTACCCATTTTCCCAAGCAGAGCTATATTCAGCCCTATTTTAGCCATTGCAATCCCCGAATTTACTGCACACCCTCCGGTATATAGATCCAATTGATCTACCAAATCAAGTTTACCCTTTGCTGGAAGCTTATCAACTGTTTTGGCAATTGCATCGGCAACAAAAATCCCTACACATGCTACATCGTACATAATCAACGCCCCTTTGCTATAATATGTATTGCACTTAACTATTTATTTCATTTAAGTTTATTTTACCATAAGTAGTATTATAATGCATAATTATTTAACCTGCATTAAGATGAAAGTAATATCATCTTCAAGTTCATTTTTGTCAGTAAATGAAAATACACTTTCAACTATACTACAAGATAAGCTATTTATATCCTTAAAACTATTATTTGATAGTAGTTTTACAAGTGTCTCGTGGGAATAAAAGCTTCCTTTAGAATTCCTTGCTTCTATCAATCCATCGGTATAAAATAGTATCTTATCTCCCTTTTCAAGTTCAAGTTCTATATTATTATAATCCGGAATGATTTCTTCAGCCAGCTTACATATTGCAAATCCAACGTGGTCCAACTCTTTTACTTTACCATCTTCCTTTATTAGTACAGGAGTTGCATTTAATCCCCCTGAAGCATAAGTTAATTTTCTTGTCCTTCTATTATAAATAGCATAGAGTAAGACAATATACATTTCATCAGAGAAATTGGTCCGATTAAATCGCATATATAGATTCTTTAAAACATCGGATGGTTTGATAATATGTTTTCCATTATCATTGGTACTTTCCACAGCTTTAATATTCTGATATACAAACATGGTAAGAATAGCCGATAACACTCCATGACCTGCAACATCACCAATATAAAATGCAATATTTTCATCATCAATTCTAAAAACGTTATAAAAATCTCCGCTAAGTCTTTCAGCCGCATAATATCTTGCACTGAAAGCAACTGACCAATCATCTGGCAAATTAATGGGCAATAAGGATAACTGCATAGTTTTAGCAGAGTCTAAATCATTAATTAACTTTTTGTTTAAATTCTCCAGTTCAACAGTTCGTTGTTTTACTAACTTGTCCAGGTTTTGTGCATAATGTTTCAGGTTTGTCTCGGCTATCAATAACTCCTTATAGGGTTTTTGTATATTATAAATGTATATTGTTCTTAAGAAAATAAAATAAGCAATAATTTTATATAAATGCCCCAGATAGTTATATATATCATATACGCTACCATAGCTCACAAATGCAACTTCACTGAAAATACTAACTACTAATGCACATGAAAAATGTATGGTCTGGCTATCTCCGGTTTTAATATATTCTTTTAAATACAAAAACTTAGAACAGAGTAAAAATACAATAATTATATATTCAAGAATAACCTTTAGTCCGGTAAGGCCCTCTCCCTCTATATACATTGGTGGAATTACATGAGGGTAATAAGTAACAATAAAGAATACAACAATAATAAACACCATGGCAGGTATTACTAAATAATGCTTTTTAATCTTATGAGTCCTGTTTTCATCTATAAAACATACTATAAATATCCCTACTGCACCTACAATCCTTGCTATTATCCAAAAGGTAGTTGCTCTATTGGCAGTATCATTTACTATAAAAAAATCCG
The DNA here is from genome assembly GCA_964515895.1 of uncultured Clostridiaceae bacterium. Taxonomy (GTDB): domain Bacteria; phylum Bacillota; class Clostridia; order Acetivibrionales; family DUMC01; genus CAZEYH01. Next base: position 3,822 of record CAZEYH010000075.1, read on the forward strand.
GCATTCCCTTATAACTCAATGTATGAAAAGCATCAATAAAGCCCATTGTTAAGAAAACAACACCTATTAACATCATTCTCACGTTTTCTGTTTGCTCATAAGTATAATATGCTACTAAAAAAATACCAAGAGATACTAATATGCTTAAGAATTCTAGCAAATTATGCCATGTTAGAAAAGAAGCAATTGACATAATAGAATTAAACACATTTTCAAACAAAGAAGCAGCAATAAATAACAGGAATGATGATGCAATTGTGATATAAAGCATTCTCATTCCTGTTGTCTTTTTTTCTATCATAGCAAACAAGTTACTATGTAACACATTGTTTAGCCTATTATTGTTTAGTTTATTATTAATCAAATTTACCCACCTGTATACTTATATGATTATTTCTTAATCTGTGCAATTATTCTATTACATACAAGTATACTATAAATTAAAGAAGAAATAAATATTCCTTATACTGTTTTCCTCGAAAAGCTAATAAAGAAAACAAGCTTTTGAGGAAATACGGCAAGTTAACTCTATCGCACGATTTTCATACTTCGAAGGGATGCAACTTAGCTGCTATATAATATGAATACAGTAATTATGATTATTTTCTTCAAAAAAAATCAAATGCGCCCTCCAGATATGTTTATGTCAAGTAAAAGTTGGCATTTTTTTCATAAGTCCTTTACAATTCGGCAAGATACAGCAATCCATTCATAATTGTGGTATTACACCAACCTGTATATACAGAATACATCCCACCTTCATCAATAGGATTGTTTTGATCTGCTCTTCCATCCCATTTGCCTGTTATAACATTATATGAGCCTCTCCAAGCACCATCCCATAGAGGGGATTCCGCAGAACATTGAATATCAATAAAAAATCTACCTAGTTTTTTAGCAGCCTTAAGGTATTTTTCATCTCCACATGCTTTATACACCTCAATTAGAGCCATTAATGCATAACCACCGGTATATACAAGATCGCAAAGCTCCTTATTGTTTTATAGTGAGGCATCCTAACAATCATCATTACAATTAAGTATAGCCCCAATTTCATGCTGCAGACCAAGTAGATATTCACCAGCTTTCTCCATAGCCTCCAGCAACCCGGCATCTCCATATTCACGATATCCTCTTGCAAATGCATATACTGCCATGGATGTGTCTGAAGAAACAGGCCGCCAATCTTCAATTTCCCCTAGCTCATATGAAGTAAGCATGCGACCGTTTTCCTTCTGTAACGTTTTTAAATAATTATATGCTGTTTTAGCAACTTTTTTATAAATAGGGTTAACTAAATCATTTCCGCACATCATAAAACCGGCAGCCAACCAGAAAACAAAACATGGTGTAGGTGATAAATATGGTATTCGATCATCAAATCGTTTAAAATATCCTTCCGGTCATTGTACAATTTTCCAGAATTCAGCCAACATTTTTGCCGAATCAAGTAGTCTTTCATCACCTGTATTTCGATAAATGTCCAATAATGCTACCATTACTTTTCCATTATCGTTTTGGTAAATAGATTTTGTTGCTGGAGTTAAATCCACTTTTCCATCAATAAGATAAAAAGAAAAGCACCCTCTCCATATAGAATATTCATTTTTATCCTAAGTACGCAAAATCCAATTAATAATGTTTTCTTTTAATTTTTATATTGAGTATTTCCAGTAATACGCTTATAGTCATTTAATACTCTTGCAAATTCACTATTGCAATCCGGGCGTACCCAATTTGTACGAATATGTTCATCAATCCTTATTCTCTCGTATACGCTCCAGTATCCATAATCAAAAGTAAGCATCTCCTTCTCTATCCAGGATATACATTTTTCAACAGCATTTATAATTTCGATTTTCATATGTTAAACCTCCTACCCTATTTTCCCGGGTCTAAGAAAAATGCATTTGATGAGAAAGGTCGATATTTTGAACGTTTTAGCCTCTCTCTTGATGACGTTTATAGGTCACTTACATACTTTGATAAAATATCTGAAAAGCTTAAACAATACTTACATGAAAGCATTAGAATGAAATATGGCAATGATACTAGCGTAATTTATTACGATGTTACAAATTATTATTTTAAAATAAGTAAACCGGACGATTTGAGGGAATTCAGAAGGAGCAGGCAAAATCGGAAGAAACCACTTGTTCAAATGGGGCTTGCCATGGACAGGGAAGGAATTCCGATTAGCTATGAACTTCTTCTCGGTAACAAGCTTGACAAGGAAACATTCCGTTCTGTCATCGGCAAGATCAGAAAGAATTACGATACTGGTCGAATTATTGTTGTTGCTGATATGGGTATCATAACAGGAGACAATATTTACTACTTGACAGGTAATAAGTCCGAAAAGCCACAAAATGGATATATCTTTAGTTTCTCTATTCGTGGAGGGAGCGATGCTTTTAAATCATATGTACTGGATGAGGTAGGCTATACAGATTGGGAGGGTAAGCTATGTGATGAGAATTCCGTCTTTAAAGTAAAAAGCAGGGTAACCTATCGAGATATAAACGTGACAATGGCTAACGGAAAAACTAAAAAGAAAATAGTATACGAAAAGCAAGTCGTGTTTTGGTCAAAGAAATATTTTTCAAAAGCAAGAGCCGAAAGGGCGGAGATTCTTGCAAAGTCTGAAACACTTATTGCTAATCCTGAAAAATTTAACAAAGCCACATCTTACGGTGCAGCCGCGCATGTTAAAAACCTTGAGTATGATAAAGAAACTGAGAAGTTTTTAGATACAAATAGGAACCTTTCTTTGGATATATCGAAAATCAGCGAAGAAGAAAAATACGACGGCTATTACGCAATTGTGACAAGTGAACTATATATGCCTGTATCAAAGATTATTGATACGTATCGCGGCCTTTGGGAAATTGTAGAAACTTTTAAAATTACAAAGAGCGACCTTGAAGCCCGTCCAGTTTACGTTAGAGATTTCGCACATATTAACGGACATTTTCTGACATGTTTTATTACTCTTACGATTCTTCGACTGATTCAGAAAAAAACCGGGGGTAAATACTCCACCAAAACAATCGTGAAATGTTTGAATAAAATTGAGTGTACTAACGAAGAGCAAAATATATATTTATTTGGCTATAGAAACGAAGTATCCGATGCACTTGGCAATGCATTTGGTATTGATTTTACTAAAAAAAGACTTCTCCTCTCGGAAATTAAAAAAGTTTTGGGAGAAGTAAAAAAGTAACCGTTATGCTACAATTTTGTGTATTTTGTTGAGCGTCTGAAACCCTTTAACAACAAGGCATTTAGACGCTTTTTATTTTTAAACTGCAAAACTGAGGATTATATCAACTAGTCAAATTTAATTCCAGTATATTTATGTTTAAGGGCAGATTTTTCACATATTTTATGTGCATCTCTACTTAATGTTTTTCCAACGCATCAACTATAATTTTTATTGGAAACGTTGGGAAATGCAAACTTTGCTATTACGCGATCCAAAATATTGGTAAATGTCAAGTACTTAATTTCGGTTCACGAGGCAAGCCTTCATCCCAGCTACTGAAGTTGTAGGCTTTCAGCTAAGTTTACTTTAATTTACGTCAATTCATCTCCCACTTGTAGAAGCGACGAGAGATGAATTGACGTTTTACCAAGCTTTGCTAACTTTATTTGTTGTATATTCTCTTATATGTAGAATTAATCAGATCTAAATAATCGGCCATACCTATTTCATTCAACTCATTAATTGCTTTGTCCCACTCAGACATAGGTCTCTCGCCCATTATAAATTGATTCAAAACGCTAAGTCTTTCATCTGTAAGATCAGTTGCGTATTCGTTGTATCTTTCAGATTCCTTGGCATTGAAAGCTATTGTTGGAGGAGGATCAAGTAGGTTGTCTTTAAATAAGTTCCATGGTTGATTAGTATAATAAGATGCATTTTCATCATAGAGATTATAGCCATAAAAGTCAGGCTGGAAAGTTACAAAGCCAAGATAATTCATACCATAGGCTGCATCAAAATCCAATGATGACTTGATGGTATCAGTAAATATTCTAGATACAGTTTTACCATCAGTGATTTTAAAAGTAACATCTTTAATACCATTTGTAGTAAGAAGAGATCCTTCTTCTGTATAATACCAAAAATCTATCATCTCAGCAATTCTCTCAGGATAAGCAGTCTTTGCACTTGCAACGTTAAAAGTACCAATACCAAGATTTGCAAAAGTTTTTTGTTGACCACCCTTAATAGCAGGAGGAAGTATAGCTTCTAATGAAAACTTTGTATCTCCACCAGAACGAGCTATATTAGTCATCATATCTGGACGAGCAAAATAATCACATGTGAAAAAACCTTTAGAGGACATAAGTTTAGCTTCCCACTCAGTAGACGTATCTGTAGCATAGTTAGGGTCAAGCAATCCATTATCATAACATTTTTTCATAAATCCAATAAAGAACTTGAAATTTTCTTCTTCCATTACATCTGTAAATGTTTTTGTATCAGGATTAAATACTGTCCACCCTGTACCACAAGCACCCAATGGATAACTGTTGAGGTTTAGTCCACCAGCCAATGAACTAAACATAAATGTTAAACGACAACGATCAATCCAGGGATATGAATCTGGGTAAGCTTTTTTTATTTGCATAAGCATATCATAAAGTTCATCATAATCTTTTGGAGTAGATATCTCCAAATCTTTCAAGATGTCCATACGAACAAGAGGAAGTGCAATTGCTGCTACATTAACAGCACCGGGTGTAGTAATTTTGCCAGGCATTACATAAAACTCATCCGGGCCAGGCATATGTACGTTCAGTATTTCATATTTTTTAAATGCTGCAAGCATATTAGGCATAATGTCTTTATACTTCATAAAGTTTAAGAACATGCCTTTTTTCCCATACTCATCAGCAACCAATTTGGGCACACCCATAATTAAATCAGGTATGTCACCACTAGCAATAGTTGCATTTCTCTTCTCCTTATATGCACTTGAGGGTATAGCTTGCATTTCCATTGTTATATTGAACTTCTCCTTAATAACTTTAGGAATAACCCAAGTTTCTTCCTGATATGGCTGAGAAGCATGGTTAGAAAACATGCAAGTGATAGTAATTGGATCATTAGTGCCTTTAGTTTCTGCTCTAGTGTCTGCTTTTTCGGTTTTACCTGTAGCTGAATCAGTAGTTTTGCTGCCGCAACCTACGAACAGTGTTACGATTAATAATACACAAATTAACATTGCCACTATCTTTTTACTTTGTTTCATAGTTATAACCTCCTAAAAGTTTTTTGCCAACTACGGCATTTTCTTAGTTTATATTTGAAGCATTTCACCACAATTTATGGCTAAAGCTGCTTCACAATAGTTAAGGTGTATATTCTTCAAAAATGTTTGTAACTGATATTTAATCTTACATTAAAATCTTAAATGTGACTTTCACATTTACATTGTTTTTATTGTATCCTTGTTGTTACACCAGCTTATTGCTATGTCGGGTAAGCGAGACCTGTCACCAGGTCTAACTCCCCTAAGAACGGAACGTGC
>CAZEYH010000076.1:0-9284 GCA_964515895.1 uncultured Clostridiaceae bacterium
TGGGGACTCGGACAAAAGAAATATTGATGCAGCATTATTTGCAGAAATAATAAAAGCAACAGATGTAAAAATATTAGCTATTACAAATCATAATCATTTTGACATTAACCAATATCATGAATTTGTTTAGGTAACAAAAGGAACATGCCAAATATGGCCAGGCGTAGAATTGGATATATTTGAAGATAGAGGACGAGGGCATTTGATAGTTATTGTTAATCCTAAAAATGCTTAGTTATTGTTCGATAAAATGAGTGAGATTTTACAAGGAACATCTGAAGATAAATTTGCAATCTCTATTAATGATGCTGTTCAATGTTTTGATGAAATGGACTCAATTTATATTGCTCATTACTATGTAAAAAAACCTGGTTTGCCAGCATCAGATAATATCAAGAAGAGAATTAATCAAAGTAGGAATGAGAAAAAATTATTTACATGGGGGTAAGGCTATGTTTTTAGATGAAATTAGAATAACCAATTTTAGAAAATTTGGTAAAGGAGAGAATGGAGAACCTGGCATTACAATTAAGTTTAATAGAGGTCTGAATGTTTTAATTGGTGAGAATGATTCCGGTAAGACATGTGTTATAGATGCTATTAGACTGGTTCTTTCTACTCAAAGCAGAGAATTTTTTAGAATATATAAAGAAGATTTTCATGAAGGTTCTAATTACATGAAGATTGAATGTATTTTAAGAGGATTTAATGAATATGAAGCAAAAGATTTTTTAGAATGGCTTGGCATTGATGATGAAAACAATTTTTTCTTAAGAGTCATCTTTTCAGCGAAAAAAGACGAGAAAGACAGAATCTTTGTGGATGATATTCGTGCTGGTGTAGATGAAGAAGGGCAAATATTGAATAGTAAGGCAAGAAATTTATTACGTGCTACATATTTAAAACCATTAAGAGATGCTGAAATTGAGCTTGCTGCTAAAAGAAATTCCAGACTTTCACAAATATTGTATGCACATCCGGAGTTTGAAAATGAAGATTCACATGAACTTGTAAAAATAATGGAAAAAGCTAATGATGATATAAGAGAATATTTTAAATATAGCGATGATAAAAAAGAAGAAAAGGTGCTAAAAACACTAAATACGTTTTTATATGAATTCTCAGATAATGATAATATATTGAAATCTGATATTAACATTACAGATTCTAAACTAAAGGCAATACTAGAAAAGTTGGATTTAGTACTAAATAAATTAAAACCAGGTCTTGGTTCCTATAATCAGTTATATATTTCTACTGAATTATTGTTGTTACAGAACAATGCAGGAGAAGGGTTGAAATTAGCTTTAATTGAGGAAATAGAAGCACATTTACATCCACAAGCACAGCTTCGAGTCATAGATTATTTGCAGAGTTTATGCGAGGATGAAGAATCTAATATACAAATACTTTTAACAACACATAGTGTTACTTTAGCATCAAATATAAAACTAGATAATTTATTTGTATTTACTGAAAGCACTTCGTTCCCATTAAGAAGAGGTACAACTGAATTAAAAGGTGGGGACTATCTTTTCCTAGAGAGATTTTTAGATGCTACAAAGGCTAATTTGTTTTTTGCAAAAGGAGTATTGATAGTAGAAGGAGATGCAGAGAATATCCTATTTCCAACTATAGCTAAATTAATAGGTAAAAAATTATCAAAATACGGGGTTTCTATAGTTAATGTTGGAAGTACAGCTTTATTAAGATATGCAAAGATATTTATGAGAAAAGATAAAATAAAGATGAAGTTACCTGTAGCAGTAGTTACTGATTGTGATCAAGCAGTATATGGTATTACTGAAATTGAGGGTAAGAAACAGATTACGTGTATTATTGAAAGCAAAGAAGTAAATTCCGAGAATATAAAGAAAAAACATGATAGTGTTAAAGAAAAATATGAAGTAGACAATGTGAAAGCATTTATATCACCACAGTGGACCTTAGAGTTTGATATAGCTTGTAGTTGTTTAAAAACTGAAATATATGCAGCTATAAAGATGGCTGAAGATTATGAAAAATTAGATAAAAAAGTTGAGCAAATTATAAAAAAGAGTTCGGAATACATAAAAGAAGCCAGTGAAGAAATTCAGTCATGGAATACTTTATCAATATTTGAAATGGCCAAAAATATTACAGTAAAAGTTGTTATAAAGAAATACATTTCAAAAGCAGTGGTTGCACAGTGTTTTGCTAAAATTTTGTCAGAAAAGAATTTCAGTGAGAAAGAGATTGAAAGTATACGTAGTGATGAATATTTAAAATACATAGTTGATGCTATTGATTATGTAACTGGAGGGTCAACAAAATGACTGAATTAATTATAACTGATGAGGATATAAATTATTCAGAAAAAATATTAGGACCAAAAGTATGTTTTGATTCCCAAAGAAGAAAAGTAATAAAGTGTATGGAAAGCAGGGATGTTGTTGCTTGTCCTGGAAGTGGTAAAACTACAGTTTTATTAGCTAAATTAATTATATTAGCAAGAAAAATGTCGCTAGAAGGGAATAGGGGAATCTGTGTATTAACTCACACCAATGTTGCTATAGATGAAATAAAGGCTAAATTAGGAGCAGATGCTAATATTTTGTTATCCTATCCTAATTTTTTTGGTACAATTCAATCGTTTATTGACAAATATTTGGCAATCCCTGCAAGCATCAAATATTATAGTGTTAGGCCATGTAGAATATTGGAAAAAGAAGAATTTGATTTTAGACTAGTTCAATGTTTTAGAAGAATGGACTTTAGAGAGAGTAAATTACATGGTCTTCTATATGCAAGGCTAGGTAATGACATTAAAGAAGGGAAAAGCCGATATGCAATAAACAGGGCAAAAGAGGAAAAGTTACAAAACTTAAGATTAGATTATTTAACGAAAGAAATAATTATAAATATAGAAGGAAACGAATCTAGGTTTGTAAAAAATGTTGATAGTGATTCATATAAAGAGTACTGGAGTCTTATTGAAACTCTAGTTAAACGAGGATTAATTTCTTATAACGAAGCTGATGGATTAGCATTAAAATATTTAAGAGATTTTGGAGATTTGATTAAACCACTTTTCAAAAATAGGTTTGCATATGTTTTTATTGATGAAATGCAGGATACAAAAAATATACAAAATGAAATATTGTCAAATTTGTTTGATAAAAATAAGGTTGTTTATCAATGTTTTGGCGATATAAATCAAGCTATTTATGATGGTTTAGGAGCTGATGGGGTTTGGAAACCTAATAATCCTATACTGATTAATAATAGCAAAAGGTTTAGTAATAATATTGCAAAAGTATCAGACTGCTTAGCAATTAAGCCATACAAAATGAAAGGTTATGGAACTGAAGATATTCATCCTACTATTATTACTTATAAAGATGATGTAACTAATGTTTTAGAATGCTTTGCCAAATTAATAAAAAGTCACAATTTACTTGAGGAAGAAAAACCTGTTTTTAAAGCAGTGGGAATGGTTAAAGACAATAAAGACTTATCTATTACCAGTTATTATAATTCATTTAACAAGACGCATAGCAAAACTAATATCTATAAAGATTATGCTTCTTTATCTGATTATTTAGTGAGAATTGATTCTAATATAGTTAAAAAGAATGGAACTAAAGTATACTTTAATAAGTTCATTAATGCTGTATTAAAAATATTGAGATTATCAGAATGTAAAAATGAAAATAATAGATATTATTCTAAGACTAGCTTTCTTAAATATTTGCACGACAATTATAATGAAACATATGATGAAATGAATTACTTCTTCATTAAATGCATAATCAAATTAGAAAATAATGAAGAGATATTAACTGAATTTATTGAATTTATTACTGGACTTCTTTGTGTGGCTTTTAATACGTCATCTAATAATAAGCTGGTTTATCAGTTCATTTCCTGTGAAGCTACAAGAGATAAAGTTTCAATTGATAAAGGTACAAAAAACAATATATACGAGTATGACGATGTTAAGATTGAAATAGACACGGTACATGGAGTTAAAGGTGAAAGTCATACAGCAACATTATATCTTGAAACAAAGTATCACCAATATAGTATTAGCAATATTATTGATTTTTTAAATGATGAAAGAAACCAAAATGTATCAAGCAGAAAAAAGAAACATTTAAAGATAGCTTATGTAGCCATGACTAGGCCCAAAAAACTGTTATGTATAACTATGAAAGAAGATGTTTATAAAGCAAACAAAGATAAATTAGATAGAATGGGGTGGGTAAAATATAATATCTGAAATCTTCTAATGTATTTTTAAAGTAGTAAGTGTACCAGTACTACTAGAATTAGGAGAGCAGATGTTATATATAATAAAAGCTATATCATTGTTATAAGACAAGCTAATTTGTAGTAGTTTGATCAAGTAATTTTATTGATACTGAAGATAATTTCTTTGCTTTAATGAATGTAGCTAATGCAATAGCAGAGTATTATAATATACATTGAAACTTTGAAGATACTAAAAAGAGTAAGTACAAAAATTAAATTATGGAAGGAGACAGATTAAATGGCATTTAAGGGAAGACGTCATACACGATTACCTTATGATCCTAGGAATAAACCAAGGTTTTTAACTGCAAGAGAAAAACGAGCATTATCCTATGCAAAAAGTAAAGCTAAAAAATGTTTGAAATGTATCTATAATGATAATAGTTATTGCACACTTCATGAAAGCTGGGCACATTTAGTAAATAAAGAATGCTATGATTCAACAAAGAAAGATTATAATTTACTGAAAACAAAAAATAACCATATTGCAAAAAACAAGATAGAGAAATTAGATACAAATAAAAGCTATAAACAAAATAAATCATCTGTAGATACTTCTAAATTTACAGTAGGAACAAAAATTCTGTTATATGATATCTCTGAAAAAGATGAAATAGAACTAGAGATTGTGGGGCCAAATAAGAAAGATCCTCTAAATTTTAAAGTGACAAAAGATGCTCCACTATTGCGGAAAATTAAGAATACAAAAATAGGAACTAATTTTTCATTTGTAACTAAAGGAAATGACCCCGTTAAGTATAAACTCTTATCAATCAAATTACCAGACCAAAAGTCATCGTAGAGAGCAGAGGATAGAGGAATTCTGAATAAAAGTACTTCCAAACAATAATGACATAATGAAGTATATTATTCTTGTAGCAGGATATGCTTCAAGGCTTTATACTCTATCAAAATACAGGCCTAAAGAGAGGAGTGATATTAAGTTTGCTTTAGATAATGAGAACATAGAAGATGATATTCTTGTTATGGCAGATGATAATTTATTTAAGTTTGAACTTAAAGATTTTAAGTTGTTTTATAGGGAAGTAGGGAATGACTGTATAACAGTGCATGAACTAAATGATAAGGATGGGCTGAAAAGAACAGGAGTTGTTGAAATAGATAATAACTCTAAGATTATATCATTTCAAGAAAAACCCAAAGAACCCAAGTCAAATCTTGCAGTTCCACCGTTTTATATTTATAGAAAAGATACTTTGGAGTTGTTTGATAAATATATTGATGAGGGGAACAACCCTGATGCACCTGGAAACTTCATACCGTGGCTTATTAAGCATAAGGATGTCTATGCTTTTAAGTTTAAAGGGATGAGGTATGATATAGGAACGCTGGAGAGTTATGAGAGGGTGAAGGGGCTGTTTGAGAGTTAAAACAATGCACTGGATACTTGATTTTTTAATTCTAAATTGAATCCGACAAACTTTCGAAAAAGTCCTGCATTTTACTAATAGTAAAAACGTGGTAACAATTGAAATATTGAAACTTTATATAACAATATTTTAATAGATAAAGACACCTGTAAGCCACTTTGTGTTATAGACCTTGATACTGTTATGCCGGGACTTAGTACATATGACTTTGGCGATGCAATTCGCTTTGCTGCTAACACTGCAGTGGAAGATGAAACAGACTTATCAAAAGCTGAGTTAGACATGAATAAATATGAAGAATTTACAAAAGGATTCATGACAGCATCAAAAGAATTCCTGATAAAAGAAGAACTAGATACCATAGCACTAGGAGCTATAATTATAACCATAGAATTAGCATCACGCTTGCTGGCAGATCACATAAACGGTGACAAATACTTCTGTATACATAGAGAAAATCATAATCTGGATAGGGCTAGATGCCAGATTAAACTGGTCCAGGATATGATTAATAAATATGATGAAATGTGTAATACAGTGCAGAGGTGCCAGTAGAGGTGTGGGGTACTATCCAGGAATTTGACGGATAATGACAGAAATTTTAATTTGAAATGTATAAGAATGTTGAAAACTAAAATTTTTAAAAAAAGTACTATCCCTGTAGATAAAAAAAGCAATTTAACATATTGTTGAGTTTTATTTTATTAATAAGTTTTTTGTGAAACTTTGTTATAGGGGTGATTATTTGAGCGAAGAAAACATTTTAAACTTATGGGAAAAATTTAAAGAAAGTATTATATTCCAAAATAGATTTTTCCCAGAAAATAAAGAGTTAATTAATACGCTAAATAATATTTTATCTAAATTAATTCCATATGCATCTGGACATACCCTTGGAGATTTTATAGTTTATCGAGCAAGAAGAGGTAAGCATATTGATGAAAAGGATATTAGAAAACCGAATCCTAAAGAAATATATGTCGATGATGGCAGATGTAATCCAAGGGGAATATCATATTTTTATGTAGCTGGAAATGAAATAACTGCTATTCATGAAGTTAGACCTGAGATAAACGAGATAGTATCTATTGGAGTATTTAAAAACAAAGACAGTTTAAGAATATGTGATTTTAAGACAATAAATTTAGTAGAGAAAGAGTACTACCATGGTTTTAATTTAAATGAAGATGAACGCAGTTTGTTAGAAATAATTTTGAAAGAGATATCAAAACCTTTAAATTCTAAGGAAACACTAGAATATATACCAATTCAATATATTGCTGAATATATAAAACAATACGATAAAGAAGAACCTTTTGACGGATTTAAATTTGATAGCTCTTTTGGAACTGGCAAAAATTACGTATTTTTTGATGATACAAAATTTGAATTGAAAGGTAATATTAAACATGCTATTATAGATAGTATAAAAATCTGCGTAAAAGAAAATGGATAATCTGGCAAAAATGTAGGTTCGGGGCTAGGCACTTTTTACAACCACATAGGGGAAAAGTGGGTGTTTAAGCAAGTTTGAGATGGTGGCATTGTTTATTAGTATAGGAGTGCAGATACGACAACCTAGATTTCCTGTATGAACAAGAACAGTGGTACCGGAGGATGTTTCATCGCTTACGAAATTAACTCAAGTTTTAAAACATATATTTAGCATATAATTTATTTATTAAATATAATGCTAAGTTACTTAGATTTTTTCAAGTTACTGGTATTTATATTTTGTAAGTTATGAATAAGGTATGAGGAGTATATTGCAATGTAATATTTACTGCAAACATATGTTTGCATTGTGTTCAACTCCTTTATTTGGTAAAATCTAATAGTAAAAATGTGGAATAATCAAATTACTTAATAGACAAGTTGGATTTAAGGAGACCGGTATGCTTTGGATATCTACGAAGTTGAAGCAAAGGATGTGAAGCTATATGGCAAAACTTACTTCTATAGAAAGAGATTGCTTTGAAAAGCTGTTTGGAATGGATTTAGGATATGTTTTGGATTTTACAAACCTTACTTTTCAGGAATTTGTCTATGAGGTAATTTCTATTGATATATATGCAAAGTATCATGGTCTTTCAAAGGCTAAGATACTAAGAAAAATAATAGCTGAATATGACAATGTTTCTGTAGGCAAGTTACTTTTAGAGTTTATGAGGTATATGCAAGCAAATGGCATGATTGATGACAGTAACAGAGATATATTTCGGCAATGTTCGGATATAGGTATTAGACTTATAGGCAAATCTTCAGCCTTTAAGCAAGCAACAGAAACATTAACCAGCACAACAAAACCTATAACATCCCTCATTAACTATGATAAATACATAAAAGAATTGCAATCCTTGTCGGACTGTGATGACAGTCCACAGTCACGGGGATTTGCTTTTGAAAAGTATCTTAAAGAGTTTTTTAAAACAAATAGACTTCAGCCAAGGGGTAACTTTAAGCTTATCGGTGAGCAGATAGATGGTAGTTTCATCTTACACAACGAGGTCTATTTACTCGAAGCTAAATGGACAAGCAAGCCTATAGATAAGGCAAACCTTGTGGTTTTCAATGAGAAGGTGTCATCAAAATCTGGCTTTACAAGGGGTTTGTACATAAGCTACTCTGGGTATTCTGAGGAGGCTTTAAAGACATTTGCTTTAGGTAGGACAGTAAATATTGTTCTTATGACAGTACAAGAGTTGGCAATTGTGCTTTCCCAAAAGAGGGACTTCACAGAGTTCCTATGGAGTAAGGTCCGAGCTTTAGCGGAAGAAGGCGATTTTAATAAGTCTATTTTTGAAATGAAGTAATTAGGTGGTACCCTTTATGGACTACTCTCTTATCAAAAAAACAAAATATTTAGGCTCGGTGCCAGGTATGTTTTATATCATCACAGAGAAAAAGGCGGGTATTTAAGCAGGTTTGAGATGAAAAAGACTAAAATGATATACAACAAAATTTGACATGAAAAGTTAATTGGGTTATTCTATAAAAAATGGGTTGAGAGAACATGGTTGGTAAGGTAGGTATTATAGTATCTTTAATTGCAGCTATTATTAGTTATGGCACTAGCCGACCTTTGTTATTTTGATTATCTGTAGTGGCTTTAGGGGTTACTATTATATCTGGTTATGTTAGCAGTTATATTGCAGCACGACCTAAAATAAAAGCCTATAAGCAAACAGTGACTCAAATGGAGCGGAATGGGGCTAGTGATGAAGAAATTAAAGCGTATATGGATCGACCGATAGAAGATGTTACATTTGACTATAAAGCGATACTTGCCTGGCTTTCTATTAAAATTTACTAGCAATAGTCGTTGGAGTGATTATGTTGATTCTTGGAATCATAAACAAGGCTAGTGTTTAAAATTATATCTAACTTGAAAAAAATAAAGAGAAATGAGATAAAATATGATACATATATAATATACTAATTAACTTTTAAAAGAGTTTAGTATAAAAGTCGTAAAGCTAATAAACTATTCGAACAGGTTATAGTAGGAGTAATAAGATTGATATGAATAAGAAAATTCGAATTACATTGATGTTGTGAGACAAGCTAATTTTCAGTAGTTTAGACAAGATAAACTTCAGG
>CAZEYH010000077.1:0-1603 GCA_964515895.1 uncultured Clostridiaceae bacterium
TCTGTTTACTATTACACCTATTACTTTCATACATATCCTCTCAAATTTATTTATGCATAAGACACAAGTTTTTATAAATCAAATTAGTTAGTACACTAATGGTATTATAGCATATATACATTTTTTTGCATATAATAATTGGGATAGTGTTAATTTAATTTGCTATGCGAATCCAAAACAACCTTTTTAACCATATCCTTTACTATTTCTTTTCTAATTAAATTATTTTGCTGTAAATTATTTTCCTTGGAAAGATATAATAGATATTCTATATTCCCGTTTGGACCTTTTATAGGTGAGTAGGTAAGCCCTTTTATTTTAAGACCATTATCTATAACAAAAAACATAGTATCTTGCAGTACCTCAATATGGGTTTCCGGATTGCGAACAACACCGCCTTTTCCTACCTTTTCTCTTCCTGCCTCAAACTGAGGTTTTATAAGACACACTATTTCCCCTGTTTCTTTAATTAAGTTTACAACAACAGGTATTACTTTTTCCAAGGAGATAAATGATACATCTATTGTCGCGAAGTCAGCAATAATATCAATATCTTCAGGCTTGACATATCTGATATTGGTTCGTTCTAAGCATATAACCCGATCGTTATTTCTTAATCGCCAGTCAAGCTGACCATACCCAACATCAATGGCAATAACTTTATCTGCACCTTTTTTTAGCATACAATCAGTGAATCCTCCGGTAGAAGCGCCTACGTCAATAACTGTTTTACCATTGAGATCTATTTCGAAAAATTCTAATGCTTTTTCAAGTTTAAGCCCTCCTCTACTAACATAGGGATTAATGTTTTCTTTAATCTTAATATCAGCATCTATCTTGAATTTCATCCCAGGCTTGTCTTCTTTAATATCATCAACAAATACAATACCTGCCATAATAGATTTTCGAGCCTTTTCCCTGGTTTCAAAATAACCTCTTTCAACTAATAAAATATCTAACCTCTTTTTTGTCAAATGTTAACCTCCATCATTTTATTATTTACAATTAATTATTGCTAGTTTTTGCTAGTCTTGTTAATTTTGTTCATTTTACAGTGGGTTTTATGAACCACTATATTTAAAAGCCATAAACATTAATGATGCCTCATAATTGCTTCTGTCATGTTAATGATTATACCATTTTCTTGTAATTGCCTTAGTGATTGAGTCAGCATCTAACCCATACCTCTTATAAAGGTCAGTTCTTGAACCATGAGGAATAAGTTTATCCGGAAATCCAAATATTTTGATATCTATAGTCATGCCATTTATATCTTTATGCTTACAACTTCTATTTATCATTTCAAGAACACTACTCCCAAAGCCACCCGTTACTACTCCATCCTCAATAATTACAATCCTACCTGTTTTTGCTGCTGAACCTAATATGAGATTTTTATCAAGAGGCTTTATGAACCTGGGATTAATTATTTCAGCAAAAATACCCATCAACTCAAGTTTTTCCGCAACTTCCAGAGAAACACCAACCATATTCCCAACAGGAAGTATAGTCAAATCTTTGCCTTCTTTAAGAATGAAACCTTTACCATATTCTATTGGTATTAATGAAAAATCAGCCTCTTCTGTATTGTCAATCTTATCAG
>CAZEYH010000077.1:1703-9270 GCA_964515895.1 uncultured Clostridiaceae bacterium
TATTCTATTGGTATTAATGAAAAATCAGCCTCTTCTGTATTGTCAATCTTATCAGTCTTACCAGTCTTTTTATTCATAGTAGTTTTATCAGGCAGTTCAATTATATCAAAAATATTTTCAAATCCTTTACCTTTTGGATATCTTATGGCTATAGGGCCATTATGTGTAAGAATTGCATATCTTAACATTACCTTAAGTTCTGTATAATCAGCTGGTGCTAATATTGTCATGTTTGGTATATGTCTTAAATAGGATATATCGTATATCCCCTGGTGGGTTTCTCCATCTTCACCGACAATTCCTGCCCGGTCAATAGCAAGAACCACATGAAGATTTTGCAACGAAACATCATGAAGGATTTGGTCATATGCTCTTTGTAAAAAAGATGAATATATAGCAACTACAGGTTTTAGCCCATTAGAAGCCATACCCGCTGCAAATGTAACTGCATGTTGCTCTGCAATTCCTACATCAAAAAATCGGTTTTTGAACCTTTCAGAAAATAAATTCAAACCGGTTCCATGGGGCATAGCTGCAGTGATAGCTACAATATCCTTATTTTCTTCTGCAAGTTTTATCAGTTCGCTTCCAAATATATCTGAGAAGCCCGGTCCATTATGATTTTTTACTTCTCCTGTTTCTACCTCAAAAGGCGATATTCCATGATACTCACCGGGATTCTTTTCTGCAAAAGAATACCCTTTCCCTTTTTGAGTGCATACATGTATCAATATAGGGCCTTTCAATATTTTGGCTCTTGATAGAACGTCTGTTAATTTTTGTATGTTGTGTCCATCAATTGGACCTAAATATTTAAATCCGAGTTCTTCAAAAATGATCCCCGGCATTATCATATACTTAATAGTACCTTTTGCTCTATGAAGCATTCTTGCAGCACTTTTCCCTATCGTAGGTATTTTGTTTAAAATAAAATCCAGGTCTTCTTTTGCTTTAAAATAAATTGGCTCTGTCCTAATTTGACTTAAATAGCTAGAAAGTCCTCCAACATTTTTTGATATTGACATTTCATTATCATTTAAAATCACTATAAGGTCAGTAGTAGACCTTCCCGCATCATTAAGTGCCTCAAAAGACATCCCTCCGGTTAATGCCCCATCTCCAATAACAGAAATTACTGAATATTTCTCCTTTTTTATATCCCTTGCTTTAGCAATTCCAAGAGCAGCTGAAATAGATGTACTGCTATGACCCGTGTTGAAACAATCATGTTCGCTTTCAGAGGTTTTAGGAAAACCTGCCAGACCATCTAACTTTCTTAATGTATTGAATTGTTCTTTTCTACCTGTAATAATTTTATGCACATAAGATTGATGCCCTACATCCCATATAATTTTATCCTTAGGTGATGTAAATACTTTATGAAGCGCTATAGTAAGCTCTACAATTCCAAGGTTTGATGCTATGTGTCCACCTGTTTCAGATACTGTTTCTATTAAAAATTCTCGAATCTCTATCGCTAATTGCTCCAACTCTGAAAGATTCAATTCCTTAATATCTTTTGGGGAGTTAATTCTTTTCAAAATCGTTGTCAGTTTTATTCCCTCTCTTCCTACTTGTTATATGTTTTTTTATATTAATTATATCCAATTTACTACTTATAAATTGTAATACACACCCTACATTATATACAATATAATTACTATTGGATATTGCAACAGTTTTTCCTATTGCTTTACCTCCCACTGTGATAGCTGCGATAATTCCACTCATAGCTAGTCCATATAGAGTTGATTCGAGTGAAGTTTTCTCTGCAGTTATTCTTATTACTATCAAGGCACCTGCAGTACCACTTATTACTCCACAAATGTCTCCGACAACATCATTGCAAAAACTTGAAACTTTATTAGCATTTCTTATTAATTTTATAGAACGTTTTGCGCCAAAATATTTTCTTGATGCAAGTGCATGAAACGGAGCTTCATCTGCTGCTGTAACAGCAATTCCAATAATATCAAAAATTATGCCTATGAGAATAATAATAAATACTATAATAAATGAAACAAAGCTGCTTGCATTTTCCAATAGTAATTCCGAAACTAAAAGAAAAAAAACTGACATCAGAAAAGATAATGTTGTAATAAATATTACCCATTTTTTTTTATTTTCTTTTTTATTACCTATAATATTTTTCTTAAATTTTATCTTTTTTTGATAAGTTGGATGTTTGAAATTCTCATCCACTAAAAAAGCCCTCCAGCATTAAATAATAAGGTTTTAGTCCAACCACAATAATAGTTTTACTAAAACCTGCATACTAATTAATAAATTAGTTGAATTAGGGTGGTAGTATATTGAGTAAATTTTGCGGCTTAGGTCAGGCAGGCTTTCCCCTGAATATACTAAAATGTCACCATTTCAGCAGTTCCCATTTAAACATTCAGTTACTCCGTTACCGGAAGTAAGGCCTGATTACCACTTAGTCCACACTGCAATCCTCAATACACCTCGGAAGGAACAGTCTAGGAGATTTCCTCACCAAAGATATACACCTTCTAGCCTCTTTTGCAAGTTTGGTTTCAAATAGCAATAATGTAAATATATTGGCCAACATATATACATCTGTTCCATTATCCACCAAACCCACTCAAGGCAGGCTACACTGTACACAGCATCTTAAGATACCGCATAACAGGTTTAATCCCTTCTCGTAGTCATTAGCTGCCTCTTCTGCTAATTGCAAGCAACTTTCTTCCCACAAGGAAGGGTCTCCACGGCAAAGGGGTCCACGCCTGCATGCCATTGCAGCTCGCCCCAAAACCTTAACTCCCAGCACCAGCCCACCACTGGGCGTAGCAAGCCAACACAAGGAACTTCATCGATATGCCCTCAAACGGATTTTTAGGCCCGCCTTCAAAAGTGGTATCCTTGACTAGAATACTGCACCACCCTTGATTAGTATCAAATTGTAGTATATAATTTTATACTATAAAAAGCATCATTACAAGATTGTATAATGCGCAAATTAGTCTTTTTAGTCTCTTATTTCAGTTTTATGTGACATTTCCAACCTTTTGCTCATCAATATTTAAATTACATACCTTAATCTGCACAAAATTCATTCAATATTCTTAATACTTTCAATACTTTCAATACTCTTAATACTCTTAATACTCCCTTTCTCCTATATAATATGCTAAACTTTTTAAAAAGCTAGCTTTATCACCAAATGTATCTAATGCTTCAACAGCTTCCTTTATTAGATTATCTAGCATTGTTTTAGCTTCTTGAATTCCGTATAAAGTTACAAAAGTACATTTACTATTAGACGCATCCTTTCCTGTTTTTTTCCCTAGTAATTCTTGGTTTCCCTCAACATCAAGTATGTCATCTTTTACTTGAAATGCCAAACCTATTTTTTCAGAATACATATCAAGGCAAACCATATCTTTCTTATTCAACCCGATTATTATTGCAGGCACTATAATAGATGCTTTTATAATAGCACCTGTCTTACACTTATGCATATATTTGAGCAATTCACCAGAGACAAGCTGATTCTCCGATTCCAGATCAACAATCTGCCCTCCTATCATACCTGCAGCACCGGAAGCCTTTGCAATATAATTTATAGCCCTTATATTTGCTTCTAATTTATTTGCTCTA
Organism: uncultured Clostridiaceae bacterium; assembly: GCA_964515895.1. Taxonomy (GTDB): domain Bacteria; phylum Bacillota; class Clostridia; order Acetivibrionales; family DUMC01; genus CAZEYH01. The sequence continues at coordinate 5,328 of CAZEYH010000077.1, forward strand.
GTTTCATTTTTTAAAATACTATCTGTCATTAGCTCAAATGCATAGGTAAGAAGGGCATCACCTGCAAGAACAGCTTTAGCCTCGCCGTATATCTTATGGTTTGCAAGTTTTCCCCTCCTATAATCATCATTGTCCATGACGGGCAAATCGTCATGGATAAGGGAGTATGTATGTATTAATTCTATAGAACATGCATAGGAAATAATTTCTGATATATCTCCTCCAAGCATTTCGCATACAGCTAACGATAAAACCGGTCTAATTCTTTTTCCACCTGCCATTAAACTATAATTCATTGCTTGATATATGCTTTTCTCAGGACATTCCTTTTCAACAATAATCTTGCTTAAAGCATCATTTATTAATTCAAGCCAAACATTATATTTTACATTAAACTCATGTCTATTGCTATACTCCATTATTTGCCTCCGAGCTTGTTTTAACGATTTTTGCATCTTCTTCCGACTTTATACTACCTTCATATTCAAATACTTCTTCTTTTATATCTCCATTTTCTTCTTCTATTAATAGTGTTATCCTTTTCTCAACTTCATCTAGTTTTTTACTACAATATCTAGAAAGCTCCACACCTCTTTGGAAATACTCAATAGATTCATCAATAGGTAGCTCTCCCTTTTCAAGTTTTGCAACAATTTCCTCTAATTCCGCCATAGCTTCCTCAAAAGTTTTGCTTTTCTTTTTCACGCTTTTCATCCACCCCTTTTACTATACTTACCACCTCTGCATCAATAGTACCGTCTTTTAAGGTTATTTCAACCTTATCGTTAATTTCAATATCCTCTACCGACTTTACAAGCTTATTGGTATATTTTGATTTTACTATACTATATCCCCTAGACAATACATTCAGTGGACTTAACATGTCCAGCTTATCTATTAGGAATGTCATTCTCATTTTGGTCTTTTCTTTCTGGGTAAACAAAGCATTGTACATATGTCTGCATAGGTTATCCAGACTTACCCTCTCCTGGTTTATTCTGTTATAAGGCTGTTTGAATACAATGCTTCCTTCTAATCTTTCATATCTAACTCTATTAATATTTATACTTTTCAATAAAGAATTCTGTAAGCGTAATTCTAAATCAACAATTTTTTGAATTAAATTCCTCTTTTCAGGTACAGCAATTTCCGCTGCCGCTGAAGGTGTAGGTGCTCGAACATCAGCAACAAAATCTGCTATTGTAAAATCAGTTTCATGCCCTACCGCGGATATAATAGGTATATTTGACTTAAATATACTTCTTGCAACAATTTCTTCATTAAAAGGCCACAATTCCTCAAGTGAACCTCCACCTCTTGCGAGGATGATAAGATCAACGCACTCTAACTTGTTCAGAGTTTTAATTGCCTGGGAAATCATAGGAGCCGCCTGAGGGCCCTGAACTGCTACAGGATATATTTTAATCTTAACATTTGGAAATCTTCGGCTTGTAACATTAATTATATCCCTTATCACCGCCCCGGTAGATGATGTTATTACACCTATTGATTTGGGTAAATAGGGAAGCTTCTTCTTTATGCGCTTATCAAAAAGTCCTTCATCTTGAAGTTTTTTCTTTAGCTGCTCAAAAGCAATGTAAAGACTGCCAAGGCCATCCGGCTGCATTTCTTCAACATATAATTGGTATTGGCCATCTCTTTCGAAAACTGAAACATAACCCCTTGTGATTATTTTCATGCCATTTTCAGGTGTGAATTTCAAGCTATATGTATGGCTTTTAAACATTACACATTTTATAAGACTCTTCTCATCTTTTAATGTAAAATACATATGTCCCGAATAATGGTGTTTAAAGTTAGAAATTTCCCCTTTTATCCACAATTGGGATAAAATCAAATCTCGGGAAAACATCTCTTTTATGTATCTATTTAATTCGGATACTGTTAAAATATATTGCATAATCTACATCTTCTCCATCTATATATATACGCTAATAATGCGCTAATAAATGCCTATTTACGTATCATTTTCGGGTGAAGAACCTTCTAATTTAGGTATTTTGCTAAGTATTCCATTTATAAATGAACCTGCTTCCCCGGTACTATACTTTTTAGCCATTTCTACTGCTTCATTTATAGACACATTATATGGTATATCCTTCCTATATAGAATTTCATAAATACCTACTCTCAATATAGAAAGATCTACCTTTGATATTCTATTTAATTTCCAACCAATCGCATGCTTTTCTATGAGTAAATCAATTTCCTCAATATTATTAAAAACGCCATTTACTATCTCTCTAATATATTTTTTATCTTTGCTGGTAAAGGACTTGTTTTCTAAAGCAAAGTTAAGCTGCCATTCTCTATCTGATTTTTGTATTTCCGTTTGATATAACAACTTCATAGCAACTTCCCTAGATGCTCTCCGGCCCATATAAGTATGCACTCCTCATTTATATACTATTATTTATTTATACATTCTTGGAGGAAATATCCTGTCTTTAAGGTTTCTAATAAAATTTTTATCCTCACTATAATTCTTTCCAATATAATACCCTAACACTATACATAAAGCAACAAAAAGTACTTTAAAAAATCCAAAAATTAGAAATGATATGCCAGCTATGAGTCCTATAATTCCTCCCCAAATAGCTCCTTTATGAGAATAATAAAACTCTTTCAAACTCATCCAATCCATAATATTCTCCTCCCTTAATTTTTTTAGTACTAGAATATTTAATTCTATTGTGCTCTATGTGATTGATCTGTTCTAGTAATATATTAGTCCTATAGTTTTAGTATATCACTTCTATAGTTTTTATTCAGTTTTATGCACTGGTAAAGTTCCTGAATAAATATCTTCAATAACAACTCTCACATCTGAAACCATTATACCTGAACTCTCTTCAACAGCACTTTTTACTGCTTCCTGTATTTCATTCGATATTACCGGAATATTAATATCAGGTAATACTAGAGCTTTTATAGTTACTGAAACATTATCATCAACTTTAGACACAAATGCTCTTACATTTCTTACAGCACTAAATTTTCCTACAGCGCTTAGTGCAATATTCTCAATAGAATTTAGAGATATTTTAACCTCACCTATATTAGTATTTTTGCTTACAGCTTTTTTATCCTTATTTGTTTTCAACGCAAATATCAAAAATAAGATGGCAGAAACCAAGAAAATCAGTGAAATTATTATAAAAACAATAGGAGAATTATATCCTAATGAAATAAACTTTTGTCTAAAATTAGTTGCTATTTCATTGTTTAGTACAGTAATTACTGATAAAACAGATATTATTATGAAACAAACAGCATAAATTACCAGAAGAATTCGTAACAAAATGTTCATATTTTTATTTCCTCCTTATACTATATTATGCCTATATTATATTATTATAGTTTATTTTACAAAAAAATAAACCCCTAATAATCATATTAGAGGTTTCATTTAACAATTTTTACTTTTCCTCTACCTCTTCCCTTTTGCCTTCCTGAACATTTATGTCAGCTATGTCAGCTATGTCAGCCATTTCCTTCTTGGGCTCTTTTGCCATATTTATTCCTTGAACATGGATATTTACTTCCGTTACTGTAAGTCCGGTCATATTTTCTACTGAACTCTTGACTTTTTCCTGAATATTCCATGCAACTTCCGGTATGCGGACACCATATTCAACTATAATATATAGGTTAATTTGCGCTTCCTTTTCCCCTACTTCCACTTTTACACCCTTTGAAAGACTCTTCATACCAAGAGCCTCAGCTATTCCACCTGCAAACCCCCCACTCATACTTGCAACACCTTGAACATCAACAGCTGCAAGACCTGCAATTATTGCAACTACATCTTCAGTTATTTTTATTACACCAATGTTGTTTTCGATATTTGCATTGTTAACATTGATTTCGTCCATGGCAATACCTCCCTTTTCTAATCAAAACCTTGTTTATGTTCTAATGT
>CAZEYH010000078.1:0-9262 GCA_964515895.1 uncultured Clostridiaceae bacterium
TTTCCCTCCACTATGGAGAATCTCCTGGACTTGGTCGGTTGTTACGGCATCAAGTCCACAACCGAACGAGTTCAATTGAATTAGTTCTAAATCCTCACGTTCTCTTACAAAACTCGCAGCAGCATATAATCTGGAATGATACATCCACTGATCCACTATCCTTAGCGGCCTTTTTACAGTTTCAAGATGAGAAACTGAATCTTCAGTGAGGACAGCTATCCCATAGCCGGTAATAATATTTGGTATACCGTGATTAATCTCAGGATCTATATGATATGGTCTCCCAGCTAACACAACTCCTCTTCCGCCTGTTTTTTCAAGATATTCCAGTACTTCCTCACCTTTCTTTTGGATATCTTTTCTCATCTTCTCTTCTTCAGCCCAAGCTTTATCTACTGCATAAGACACTTCTCCAAAGGTAATATTAAAATCCTTAAATTCTTCATAAAGCCTCTGTTTAAGACGTTTCTTATCATTATAAGGTAGAAAAGGATTCATAAATTTTATATTTTTTTCTCTTAAAACTTCCATATTATTCTTTATAACTTCAGCATAAGAAGTAACTATAGGACAATTATAATGATTATCAGCACCTTGCTGCTCTTTTTTTTCATAGGGTAAGCAAGGATAAAAAATAACATCAATACCCCTATTTACTAGGTCCATTACATGTCCATGAGCAAGTTTTGCCGGATAACAAACAGACTCGGAAGGCATGGTTTCGATACCAAGCTCATATATTTTCTTAGATGACCTTCGAGAAAGTTCCACCCTAAATTTTAATTCAGTAAAAAAAGTAAACCAAAAAGGATAATTTTCATACATATTAAGTACTCTGGGTATGCCTATTACTCCTCTTACAGCTTCTTTTCTATCTAATGGAGTATAATTAAATACTCTCTTATATTTATAATCATAAAGATTCGGAACATCTTTTCCTGACTTTTCAATTCCGGCTCCTCGTTCACAACGGTTTCCGGATATAAATTGTTTTCCACCTGAAAATTTGTTTACTGTAAGCATACAGTTGTTACTACACAAACCGCATCTTCTCGTAGTTGAATTAAACTCAAAATTTCTCAATTCTTCGGCTTTTATTAATGTACTAATAACGTTACTAAGGTTGTCATTGTTAGTAGAAATTCCTTTATCATTAGAAGTTTGGTTATTAACGAAAATTTTATTTTGTTCTAAGGCATCACGATATCTTTCCATAGCAATTAAAGCAGCGCCATATGCGCCCATAAGCCCTGCAATATCAGGACGTACAACCTCACGCCCTAGAATAAGTTCAAAACATCTTAGAACAGCATCATTATAAAAAGTACCGCCTTGAACAATAATCTTTTTACCTAATTCCTCTGGATTTCTTATTTTAATTACTTTATAAAGGGCATTTTTTATCACTGAATATGAAAGTCCTGCAGATATATCTCCAACTGAAGCACCTTCTTTTTGTGCCTGCTTGACACGGGAATTCATAAAAACAGTACACCTAGAACCTAAATCTACAGGATGTTCAGCCTTAAGAGCTAAAGCAGCAAACTCTTCAATGCTTAAGTTGAGTGAATGGGCAAAAGTTTCTAGAAAAGAACCACATCCTGAAGAACAAGCTTCATTTAACATAATGCTATCAATTGTCTCATCTTTTACCTTTAAACATTTCATATCTTGCCCACCAATATCTAATATGAATTCTACACCGGGCAAAAACTTCTCTGCCGCTTTATAATGGGCAATAGTTTCTATCTCTCCTTCATCCACTCCTAATGCTGATTTAATAAGAGCTTCTCCATATCCGGTTACAGTAGAATAAGCAATATAAGCCGATTTGGGTAGTAATTGATATATTTCTTTGAGAATATCTGTGGCTGAATTCAAAGGATTTCCTTTATTGTTTTCATATCTTGAGTAAAGCAAAGTGCCTTTCTCATCAGTAAGTACAGCTTTAGTAGTAGTCGAACCTACGTCTATTCCCAAAAAACATTTTCCATTATAACTTTGTAAATCACGTTTTTTTATTTTGCTACTTCCATGTCTTTTTTTGAATTTCTTCAATTCTATATCGCTAGAAAATAAAGGGCTTAGTCTTTCAACTTCGTGTACTGATATATTAACTACCGACGGTAACTTATTTTCAATCTGTTTAAAAGAAAGGCTCTTCCTTCCTCCAGCTGATAAAGCAGCACCCATAGCTACAAACATATGAGAGTTTTCAGGACAAATTACCTGCTCAGGTTTAAGTTTTAATGTTTCTACAAATCTTTTCCTAAGCTCGGGCAAATAATGTAAAGGTCCTCCCAAAAAAGCAACATTGCCTTTTATAGGTTTACCACATGCAAGTCCACTTATTGTCTGGTTTACAACAGACTGAAAAATTGATACGGCGATATCTTCTTTCAAAGCCCCCTCATTTAAGAGAGGTTGGATATCTGTTTTAGCAAAAACACCACATCTTGCAGCTATAGGATAAATAGTCTTATATTTTTCAGCAAACCTATTAAGTCCCTCTGCATCAGTTTCAAGAAGGGATGCCATCTGATCTATAAACGCTCCGGTTCCCCCTGCACAAGTACCATTCATACGCTGCTCAACATTAGGACGAAAATAAGTTATCTTAGCATCTTCTCCACCAAGTTCAATGACAACATCGGTTTCAGGTATAAAATGTTCGATGGCATTGGCTCCTGCAATAACCTCCTGAACAAAAGGTAATTCAAACCACCGGGATACTGCAATGCCGGCGGAACCTGTAACGCAAAATGATGTCCTACCATTTGGAAAAGTTCTGCACACATCATTTATCAAGCTAGCTATTGTTTTTCTTATATCTGAATAATGTCTCCGATATTCGGAATACATTACATTGCTATATTCATCTATTACAATTATCTTGGCAGTTGTTGAGCCTACATCAAGCCCTGTATAAAACACTTTACCTACAGAAACATTGGAAGTATGCTCTGAAAAAGCCTGCATTTTACCCCCCCTATAGTAAATATTCCTCAATCATGCATTTAATTAGTGGATATATTTATCAGCTGCATTATTCAGAACCTACATTCTGCACTAAAATACAACCTATTAAAATAATTCTTTATAACCAACCTGCTTTCTTAAACGGATAATACCTTACTATGACTTTTCCTGTTATTTTGCTTTTCTGCACAGGACCAATACTCCGACTATCCAAGCTGGCATGAGGAAATCTATTATCACCCAAAATATAGACGCAGTCTTCAGGAATTGTTAATTTACTATATTCCTGATTCACTTCTTGTGTATCGCTTCCATTAATATACTCTTCTTTTAGCTCATCTCCATTAACAAATATCTTACCATTATTTATTTCTACAGTATCATTTCCTATAGCAATGATCCTTTTTACTACATAATCTTTTCCTTTTCCTAGATGTTCAGGAATATATACTGTTACAATATCTCCCTTTTTCAATTTTCCTATTCTGGGACTAATTTTCTCAACAATTAGCTGATCACCATGATGTAGGGTAGGTAACATTGAATTACCATCTACAATTGTCCGTTGTGCTACAAAAGTAACTATAAAAAGGCCTATAAGTATGGCTAATACAATATGTATAAGCCAATCAAATGCCTCTTTTAAAATTGGATTTTCGGACATAAAAATCACCTCAATCGCTAATTATAGTTGAGTCATTGTAATAGAATCTCAATATAATCTCTTATGACCAATAATCTTTATATAGTAGTTCTTATATGCAACTCTTTTAACTGTTTATCATCCACATCGCCCGGAGCATTTGTCAAAGGGCATGAGGCATTCTGAACTTTAGGGAATGCAATTACATCTCTAATGGAATTTCTTCCGGCCATGAGCATTATAAGCCTATCAAAACCAAAGGCTATCCCCCCATGAGGAGGTGTTCCATACTTAAATGCTTCTAATAAAAAGCCAAACCTCTCCCATGCCTCTTCCTTACTAAACCCTAGTAATTTGAATATTTTTGACTGAAGATCTTGGGTATGTATTCTAATGCTTCCACCCCCAAGCTCAACTCCATTTAGTACAAGGTCATAAGCCTTTGCTCTTACCCTGCCGGGGTCTGTTTCAAGATATTGTATATCTTCATCCATAGGAGAAGTAAAAGGATGATGAATTGCTACCCATCGTTTCTCCTCATTGTCATACTCAAGAAGAGGAAATTCTGTAACCCAAACAAACTTATATTCATTTTTATTTATAAGTTCAAGTCTTCTTGCCAGTTCCAATCTTAATTGACCTAATGCACCGAATACTACTTCATTTTTATCGGCAACAAAACATATTAAATCTCCGGATTCAGCCTGTACTCTATTAAGTATAGCTTGGATTTCTTCTTCAGTAAGGAATTTAGTAATAGCAGATTTTAGCTCGTTTTCTTCTACAACAATCCATGCCATGCCTTTAGCCTTATTAGATTTTACAAAGTCTACAAGACTGTCTATCTCTCTTCTACTGAATTTATTACCACAACCTTTTGCATTAATAGCCCTTACGCTACCTCCATTTTTCACTGCACCGGAAAACACCTTGAAACCACTGTTCTCTACAATATCAGATATATTTATTAGTTCAAGTCCAAACCTCATATCAGGCTTATCCGAACCAAATCTATCCATAGCTTCCTGATAAGAGATTCTCATAAATGGTTGGTTAAATTCTTTTTTCAAGATATCTTTAAAAGCTTTTTTTACAAAACCTTCATTTACTTCAATTACATCATCAACATTTACAAACGACATCTCAATATCAATCTGGGTAAATTCAGGCTGCCGATCAGCCCTTAAGTCTTCATCCCTAAAACATCTTACTATTTGGAAATATCTATCAAAACCAGACACCATAAGAAGCTGTTTGAAAAGTTGAGGCGATTGTGGCAGAGCAAAAAACTTTCCCGGATGAATCCTGCTGGGAACGAGGTAATCTCTTGCACCTTCAGGGGTGCTCTTTGTAAGCATAGGTGTCTCTATTTCCAGAAAACCTCTAGAGTCATAATAATCTCTTGCAAGTTTTGCAACCCTATGTCTTAAAATTAAATTCCTTTGCATATCAGGCCTTCTTAAATCCAGATATCTATACTTTAACCTAATCAATTCATTAGCATCAGTATCTTCTTCAATATATAAAGGAGGTGTTTCAGCAGTGCTTAAAATCCTCAGTTCCTCCACTTTTACCTCAATTTCTCCCGTATCTATTTTTGGATTTACCGTTTCGGGATCCCGTTTAACAACCTCACCCATTACTGCAATTACATACTCACTTCTCAAACTCTCTGCTTTTTGAAATAACTCCTCATTATTACTTAAATGGAATACAACTTGAAGTATGCCTGATCTATCACGTAAATCAATAAATATAACTCCGCCTAAATCTCTTCTTTTGTGTACCCATCCCATAACTGTAACTTTTTTGCCTATATCATTTAATCTTAAATCATTGCACATATGAGTTCTTTTCATTCCATAAATTGATTCTTCCATATTTTTACTCCTCCTGTTAAAAGACTATATCTAAAATCATTTATAGGTCATAATTATTTTTTAAATTATATTTAGTGTTATCTTATTAACTATTTAAGTCATTTGCCTGATTTGCTATGTGCTCATTAACTACATAATATCAGGTTTCAACGTCTAGATACTGAAAATATTTTTGCGCTAGAATCACTTTTTAATCTATTTAATATTGAATCCAAGCTTACATCCTTCTGTTCTCCGGTTTTCATATTTCGTAATACTGCCTTATTGCTTTCAATCTCATTATCACCAATTACCACAGTATATTTAGATCCTAGCTTATCCGCATATTTCATCTGAGCTTTCAAGCTTCTTGACATAAGGTCTTTTTCTGTATTAATTCCGGCATTTCTCAACTGGTAAACAAGCTTTTCAGCAAACTTATCAGCATTATCCCCAATTGAAGCAATGTATATATCAATACTTTCAGGTTCCGGTATCTCAATTCCCTGACTCTCTATTTCCATAAGAAGTCTCTCTATTCCTAGAGCAAATCCTATTCCGGGAGTCTTTTGTCCACCACATAGTTCAACTAAACCATCATATCTTCCTCCACCGCATATAGTGCCCTGTGTTCCTATATTAGAAGATACAAATTCAAAAACTGTCCTAGTATAGTAGTCCAATCCCCTAACTATACTCTTATCAATTTTATAATTTATCTCTAAATTATTAAGACCTTTTTGCAAGCTTTCAAAGTGCTCTTTACATTCATCACATAAACTATCCAACTGTGTAGGAGCATCCTTAACATATTGTTTGCATTTATCTTCCTTACAATCTATTATCCTTAAAGGATTTCTTTCAAAACGTTCTTTACAAGTATAGCATAGATTTTCTAATAAAGGCCTTAGAAACTCTTTTAATTTTCGGTTATACTCTTCCCTGCAATCCGGACATCCTATACTGTTTATATTAAGCTCAATATTTTTCAATCCTAGCCTCTTAAATAGCGTATCCACTATGCTAATTATTTCTACATCAATAGAAGGGCCTGATGCACCAAATGCTTCAATTCCAAACTGGTTAAATTCCCTGTATCTTCCTTTTTGAACATTTTCATGTCGGTAAGCAGTAATATTATAGTAAAGCTTAACCGGGTGAGGTAATGATGCCATGCCATTTTCTATATAACTACGTACAACTCCTGCTGTACCTTCCGGTCTTAAGGTAATACTCCTGCCTCCTTTGTCCTTAAAGGTATACATCTCCTTTTGTACTATATCGGTTGTATCTCCCACACCACGTTGAAACAATTCAGTATGCTCAAAAACAGGAAGCCTTATTTCTTTATACCCAAAATTTCTACAGAGTTTTGACGTAATTTTTTGTATATATTGCCATTTATAAATTTCTTCAGGCAATATATCCCGAGTTCCTTTAGGCGCTTTTATAAGCATTATCATCTTCCTCTCATAATAAAAAATTTCATAATAACAATATATTAACAACATATTAATTAACATGAGTCAAAGCTCATAAATATGATATTATCATTATCCTTTATCCTATAAACATATATATTTTAACATTGCATTCATAGAATAATATTTGCATATTATTGTATTTTATTTTACACTACATTATAACATTCGCAAAGCAATACTGCAAAACTTTTTTTGAATCCGCTATAAATTTTATAAATTGCAAGTTTAAGTGACGGTATTTTGGCGGTATTTATAAAAATACGGAAGACTTATGGCTTGAAGTATCGGAATATATGCATTGATATATAACATCTGCTATAGTATAATGTACATATAAGAAGTTTTCCTCACTCAAAAAGATGACTTTTAATGGAGATGAGTTTATGGTAATCAGGTTAGATTATTGTGAAATTGGAGAAATTGCTAAAAAATACGATATGGAGTTCATGGTTTATTTCGGGAGTTATCAAACTAAATTTTACAATAAAAATAGCGATATTGATATTGGAATATTGTCCAGTAGATGTTTGGATACCGATAAACTCATGAAACTGCTTGAAGAGCTAATAATATTTCATCGAAAAAGTGAGATTGACCTAGTTGATTTAAGAAGTGCAGAACCAATCTTGAGGTATGAAATTGCAAAAGATGGGAAATTGTTATACGAAAGAGAAGAAGGATTATTTGAAAGATATAGGCTTTTTTATATAAAAAGATTTTATGAGCTTACACCACTAATTGAAGAGGAATTAAATAGGATTAAAAATTCTATAAAGGAAGTGCTTGCACGTGATAGATAATATAATTATATGCAAGAAACTTGGAGTTTTGCTGAGTTATTATAAGGAATTTAAAGGAGTAGCCGAGAATGTATCTTTTGAAGATTATAAAGAGAAGATCTTTGTAAAAAGAACAATTGAAAGGGAAATTCAGCTTATTGTCGAATGTGCAACAGATATCAACAATATGATATTAAGAAAACTTGAAAAGGGTCCATCAAAGGATTATTTTAATTCATTTATTGACCTTGCAGAAAATAATGTTCTTGATATGGAATTTGCTCTTAAAATTGCACCATCTACAGGGTTAAGAAATATTCTTGTTCATGAATACCAAAAGATTGACGATGAAATTGTCTTTAAATCTATTGATAATATATTTAGGTATTACCTCGAATATATTGGAATTATTTCATCTTATCTAGGATGTAGTTGAATCAAAAACAAAATAGCATAAACAGCGTTATAATAAAATTCTTTCTCTTACAGATACAGTAACATTCTTAACTATAAAAACTGCAGTATAGACTTCTAGGGTTATTTACCACTCTATTTTAATCTTGAATTCCCTGGAAGGATGTTTTATTAGTTCGCCTATCCTAATAATTTGCATTAATAACGCATATTTGATTGAAGGATTATCAATTTCCATATTAAACTTAACCATATTGTTATAGATAATTATCATTGAATCTATAGAATTCCAAAGGATAACTACCGGATGCACACCCCTGTTTCATATCTTCTACCATCAATAACTTTGTTTGATATGACCCGTTCATATATAATTTCTTCCCTTTTGTCTAACGACTGTGGGAAATTCATTACTTTGATTATTCTTTTATTTAGAGTTTCGAAATTATCTTCAGTATCACCTTTAATTTCGTAGCGATTATTGTTAAAATATTAAAGTTTTAGTTCGAAGACTGTATTAAGACCATAAGCAACACTTCCAAAAATATTCTGTTCACTATCATGAGCTTGCCCTGTTTTCATCTTTCCCTGTTTTCATATAATTTTCACGAGAAAGCAAACACGACCTTCACTTATGCCTATCCTCTATAACATCACATATTACTTCCTTTGTAAGAATTCTGCTTGCTGCTTGACGATCATATATGTTTACTTTATGCAAAATATATCTAGCCAGTAAAAATTCAAAGGGCAGCCAGCTAGCATGTGATATGGGAAGAATATACCGTTTAGCACCTTTCATCTCCTTATAGAGAGGTTTACGACTTGCTACCGGTAATGTTCTGTCAAATAGAGCTTCTATCACTGATACTTTGGATTTGTCTAATAAATGGGCATAAGATAATGGGTCTACTTTAAAAAGCGGATTAATATCTTTGGATGATATAAGCTCCTCAAGAGACATTTTCTTCACTCTTGGTAACTGCATTTCATATAAGTCATAAAGGGCTTCTTTACTACTTAATATTGGATCCTCTACCTTTCCATTTTGTATAAGTCTTTGTACAAAACTCCGTGCGCCGGATTCAAACATCAACCTTGGTA
>CAZEYH010000079.1:0-1147 GCA_964515895.1 uncultured Clostridiaceae bacterium
ACTGCGTACTCAAGTATATTTTTCCCATATTTAAATTTATTAATAATTATATCATATTAATAGATGATAATGTTTACATAATCATTACAAAAAATAATACGCTAGCTAATGCACTAGGGACGGTTCTCAGTGTACCTCTCTCCGCTCTTTGTCATTTGCCTCCATACTCATGTGTTCACACTATAGGATAAGCCTTTATCCCGGCGAATAAAGTCGTGGGCTCTCAGTTAAGTTTACTGTAACACTACTGATAACCTCTACAAGATATTCAATCGCCGTATAATCCTGATAACTTATATTTTTTTCATAAAAAGAGGAATTTAATACAGTATGTCGAAAATATATTATATAGTATATTATTTTATGCCGATATAAACGGCAGAAAGGAATTCGTTATGAAGTATTCAAATAATATGTCAAATTCGAATATTCCAATTTCGAATGAAATAAAAACCTCTTCAAAGCATTCTCCTTTAATGGTTGGAATAAGCATTGCTTTTACAGCATTAGTATTAATTGTATCTCTAGTGCCTTTTTTGTATGATGTGTTGATGAGCGTAAAAGAATATGCACCTTTCAAGGGATTAGGGAATTCTCCTTACATTGGTACAATGAATTATCAAAAATTTTTTAATTCCCCTTATTTTTTCAAATTATTATCTAATACAATAATTCAAAGTCTTTTGTTCAGTATATTCTTGTTCATTATCTCTGTAATACTAGGATATATCATTACATCTTTACCTTCAAAGAATATTTTGAGCAACATTATTGTCACTTTTACATTAATTCCGGTGTTTATTCCTGATGTTGTGTATGTAGGATGGTTTATGAATCTGCCTTTTTTGCCTTTTTCAACCAAGCCATTTGTGACACCAGATATTGCAGTATGGTTTATACCACTGATACGTGCCATAAAATACGTCGGTATACCTGTCTTGATGATCTCAATATTATACGGGTTAGGTAAAAAAAGAATTTCTCTATTACCTCTTCAAGTAGGAGCATGCTTCACACTATTTTCACTTATGTTTATTGCTGTTAATGATATCACCATTACCTTACTTGTCTCAAATCCCCTGATATATGAGGTAGCTGACTCATTTAACTTATTCGTTTACAGAACCGGACTTATGAGCTCAGAATT